>WGAN01000033.1 GCA_015494805.1 Caldifarciminota bacterium | reverse complement strand
CCTTCTCAAACCTCGCCCCCTCAATCTCAACGAAGAGGTCCCTCCCCTCAAACCTCCTCCGCAGCTCCTCCGCCCTGACCTTCACCTCCTCCGGTACGTCCGGGTCCTCCCACTCCCCCGTCAGGAGGGCGAGGGCCATCCACCGCTTCGCTCTGTGGGGTATAAGAGGCTCCAACTCC
Organism: Caldifarciminota bacterium; assembly: GCA_015494805.1. Lineage (GTDB taxonomy): Bacteria > Hydrothermota > Hydrothermia > LBFQ01 > LBFQ01 > JAADCS01. Next base: position 18,558 of record WGAN01000033.1, on the reverse strand, counting down.
CGCGCCGCCTCCTCTACGTCCTCCGGGTACCGTACGACGGGCCTGGGGACCCTCGCCTTGAGGATGGCTTCGGGCAGCTCCCCTACGCCTATCCCCTTGACGGCTACGGCGGTAAGGACGGGTACCCCCAGGACCTCCTCAAGGGCCTCCGGATGGACCCTGTAGCCCTTCCTCTCCGCCTCGTCCACCATATTTAAGACCACCACCATAGGGATGCCCATCTCGGCCAGCTCAAGGGTGACGTGGAGGTTCCTCTCAAGGTTGCCCGCGTCCAAGACGTTCACGACCACGTCGGCGTCCGAGAGGAGCAGCTCCCTGAAGGTTATGCTCTCCTCAAGGTTGTTGGGCAGTATATCGTAGGTACCGGGTAGGTCCACCAGCTCCATCACTGTGTCCCCGTACTCAAGGGTGGCGGAGAGCCTCTCAACCGTCGTCCCGGCCCAGTTGCTAACCTTCAGGTTGGCCCCCGCCAAGGCGTTTATGATGGTACTCTTCCCCGTGTTGGGGTTGCCGACGAAAACTGCCTTAAGCCTCTTTCTCTCCATCCCCATTTTCCACCCTTACCACAACGGCGCGGGCGGTATCCTCCCTTACGGCCACCAGACTGCCCCCCACCATCACCTCAATGGGGTTCCCGAATGGTCCCCTCCTTATCACCCGTACCCGCGCCCCCGGATATATACCAAAGGAAACCAACCGCCTGCGGAGAGTCCCGTCCCGGTCAAAGGTCAGGACCACACCCTCCCCCTTCAGGTCGCTCAATCTTACCGTCCTCACGGTAGGTATTCTAATCCTGATATATTGGGTCAGGATTTGGAAGTTGCAAAACGTTCTCAACCACTTTACCCTGCCTTCCCGCCTTACAATTCTGGTGCTATGCTCCTGCTTATCTCCCTAACCTTCCGGACGGAGTTCGTAGGGAACAGGGGGCAGATGGACGGGGAGGTAGCCTTCCACAGCATCCATCCCTTCGGCATCTACGTCCTTAGGGGTGGCGATGTAGTGATGGGGGACGTGCGTCTCACCGCACCCGGCGGGAAGGTGAAGGTGAGAGGGGAGGGACCTACCGGTGCGACCTTCAGCGTATTCAAGGACGACCTTGAGTTCTCCGGCATCCCTACCTTCCGGGCTGTGCGCCTTGAGGGGGTAGCGAGGGGAACGGACCTCCTCCTTACGGCGGTAGGCTACGACAGCCTTGAGGTCCAGATCTTCCTATCCCAGGACTCACCGGATACCTTGGTACTCCGATTTCCGGGCGCCCACCTCTCCTACGAGGGGGGACACCTCAAGGTGTCAAGGGGGAAGACGACGGTAATCTTCGGGAAGTTCCGGGCCTTTGAGTCCGTACGGGACGTACCCCTGAAACTCCGCACCTCCGGAGACAGCCTCCTCGTCATCCTCGGGAATAGGCCCAAGGGTGGGGAGGTGGTCGTAGACCCCATAGCCGTCGTACTCGTTGCAGGGGGAGGGGACGACTTCGCGAGGGACATAGCCCTTGACCCCTCCGGAAACGTAGTCATAGCCGGATACACCGACAGGGCGGTGGATTTCGCCCCCTCCCGTACCGTCTTCGGGGACACCGGAAACACGGACGTGTTCGTCACCAAGCTATCGCCCGACCTCTCCACCCACATAGCGACGGCCATAATAGGTAGCCCCCAGAACGACTTCGCCTACGGCTTGACCGTGGATTCCTACGGGAACGTTTTCGTCGTCGGTATGAGCGAGGACGGGGAGAACTACTCCTCCTCCCGCGTCCTGATGGGACCTCAATCCCCCCTTCAGGCTACGGTTACCAAACTCTCCCCGGATCTCTCCACCCACCTCGGTACGGCCGTCATATCCAGTACGGACGACGACTTCGCTTGGGACGTCGTGGTGGTCGGGGGACACGTCTACGTCGGCGGTTCCACGGGAGACGTCTACACCTTCGCCCCTTCAAGGAGCATCATCGGTTCCCCCGGTGGGGTGTTCTCCGCCTTCGTCACGGAACTTTCCACCGACCTGTCCACCCACGTACGGACGGTGATCTTCGGCGGGCCGGGAATGGACTGGGTTAGGGGGATAGACACCGACTCCTCCTCCATATTCGTTGGAGGGTCCACCTCCGACGGTGCGAACTTCGGCCCCTCCCGTACCGTCTTCGGTACGACCGGCAGTGAGGACGTCTTCGCCGTAAAGTTGCCCTTGGACCTGTCCGGTATAGACGCCGTAGCAGTTGTGGGCGGCTCCGGTTGGGACTACGCCTGGGATATGGACCTTGACAACTCCGGCAACGTCCTCCTCGGCGGATACACCGGTGACTACTCCTCCTACGCCCCAAGTAGGACGATCTTCGGTACCCCTGGGGGGTACGAGGCCTTCGTTACAAAGCTCTCCAACGACCTCTCCATCCACGTAGCGACGGCCATAGTAGCGGGCAGCGACGCCGACTACGCCTACGGCGTGGATGCGGACCCCAGCGGGGACGTACTCCTAGTAGGGAAGACCTTCAGCTCCGACATAGCCCCCAGCAGGGTAGATTTCCAGTACGGCTCCTACTCCGGGAACGGCGAGGCCTTTATGACGGCCCTGACACCGGATATGACCACCCACATAATCACCTACGTCTTCAAGAGCAGCGAGGAGGACGGGGCGGAGGACATCATCGCCATAGACTCCCTATGCCCGGCCTACATAACGGGTTGGACGGGGGCCGGTTGGAACTTTACGGAGTTCCTGCCCCCCACCTTCGGGACCACGGCCGTGACCGACGCCTTCGTCATAAGGGTGGAGTGTCCCCTCGGAGGCGACGACGAATTGGCCGTCGGCGAAAGGGAGGCGGGCTGGGACGTTGAGGTCCTCGGTGGTACCGTAAGGCTCACCCTCGGTAAGGGGACGTACGTCGGGTACGCCCTATACACCCCCTCCGGGAAGCTCGTCGCCAAGAAGACCCTCGGCTACCTAACCCCCGGCAGGTACGACCTGAAACCGACGTCCAACATAGGTAGAGGGACGTACTTCCTCGTCCTGCGAGCCGGGGATACCAGGAGGGTCCTCAAGGTCATACGCCGGTAGGAAAACCTTAAAATACCCTCTATGCTTACCGTAATCGCTGCTTTGGTGGGCTACAAGATGGTGGAGGTGGTGGAGAGGGGGGAGGAGAGGGACACCCAGATAACCTACATCACGGAGAAGGCCCTTAGGATAGAGTTCCCAAAGACGGGGACGGTCGTAATCCTCCGCGTAAAGGGGAAGGGGATAGAGGCCCACACCCTCAACCTAAGGGATAAGACCTATACGGACATATCCTCCATGGCCTCCACCTTCGGGACGGCCTACCTCGCCCTCTTCGTAAGGTGCGACAACGGAGGGAGGAAGTGTGAGGTCGACAGGTCGGTCCTGAAACCGACGGACGAGTACCGCACCATAAACGGCCACAGGGCGAGGAAGGTGATATACTACCTAAGGAACCTAAAGGGCCTCCTCGCCACGATGGGACAGGCTATGCCCGACAGCGTTGAGGGGTGGCTCGTGAAGGATTGGAAGGCCCTGTACAGGGCGGAGATGGTACGGCTCAACTTCCTGAACGAGTTCACCAAACGGACCTTGAACTCCCCGGAGTCCCGTGCCATTCTCACTGATCTAACTCCCTTCCTAAAGGGGATCCTCAAGAAGTACGGCGCCCCCATAGTGACCTTCACACCCTTCGGCGGTAGCCTCACAAAAGTGACTCGCGTCTCCGTAAAACGCCTGGAGATACCGTCCGAAAAGTTCAGGGTACCGGAGGGTTTCCGAAGGCAGTAGTATGCTTCTGTTCGTCTTAGGAAACTCCGTCCAGGGCTACGCGAGGGAGCTGCGGGCGATAAAGGGGGAGATAAGGAGGGTGAGCAGGGAGATAGAGCGGCTCAAGAGGAGGGAGAGGGATCTGGTCGGGAGGGTGGAGCTTTACGAGAGGAAGAGGGAGCTGCTTGAGAACTACCTGCAGGTCCTGAAGGAGCAGGAGAGGGTGCTAAGGATCAGGTTGAGCTTCACGGATAGGCAACTGAAGGAGTTGAGTAGGGAGGAGGAATCCCTCCTAAGGAAGATAAGGGCGGGTATAAACCTCCTATACATCCTAAGGGTACCCTCGGTGTGGGCGGCCATTTTCAACCCCCGCGGCTCCTACGCCATCTACGAGAGGGCCACCGTTACGGAGGCCACCCTCCACGCGTACAGGAACGCCCTGTTGCAGATAGAGGGCTTCCGTCGGGACCACCGGTGGTGGAAGCGGAGGAGGGAGGAACTGCTCCAACAGATAGAGGGGAACATAGCCGAGCAGGAGAGTACCCTCGTGGAGATACAGCGCACAGAGAGGGAGTTGAAGGAGACGGTTAGGAAGATAAGGAGAAGCAGGAGGGAGAAGGAAAGGTACGTCTCCCGCCTCAAGGCGAGGGCGAAACGTCTGGAGGGAATCCTCAAGAAACTCGCCAAGAGAAGTAAGAAGATAAGGTCGGGAAAGAAGGCCAAACCCAAGGGTAAGTTGATGTGGCCGGTTAGGGGTAGGGTGGTCAGGGGTTTCGGGTACTACACCGACCCCCGCTACGGGGTCAGGTTGAAGAGTTCGGGGATAGACGTAGCCGCCCCCTACGGGGCGGAGGTCGTGGCGGCCGAGGGTGGCAAGGTGGTGTATGCCGGGAGGTTAGAGGGGTACGGTGAGGTAGTGATCCTTGAACACGACGGGTTCTTCACCGTCTACGCCAACCTCCGAAAGGTGACAGTCAGGCTCAACCAGAGGGTCAAAAAGGGCCAGAAGATAGGGACGGTGGGCAGGAGGCCCCTACACTTTGAGGTCAGAATGGGTTCCGGCAGGAAGGCCGTAGACCCCACGAAATACCTACCCTGACCTCCGTAGGATGGCGAACCTACCGACGAACTCCGTACCCGGAGGGAACCTGTGGAAGTGGGACGGGTCGCTCTCTAGGATCAGGTAGCCCCCCGGTGTGAGCCTCTCCATAGACTGACCTATGAGCCTCTCCGTTATCTCAAAGCCCGTCCTCCCTCCTACTAAGGCCTCCCGCGGTTCGTAGAGGACCCTCCTATCGTACCGTCCAACCTCATCTTCGGGGACGTACGGGGGATTGCTAACGATCAGGTCTAACCCACCCCGCAGGGCTGACAGGAGGTCCGTCGCCACCAAGAGGACATCCGCCCCGTGCCTTCGGGCGTTGATCCTGGCAACCCGGAGCGCCCCTACGGACAGGTCGGTCAGGATCACCGTACTATCCGGGAAGAGTAGCTTGAGGGTTATACCCAGGACGCCGCTCCCCGTACCTACGTCGGCTATCCTCCTCGGCCTCACTCCGAGGGACAGGACTATATCCACCAACTCCTCCGTCTCGCTCCTCGGCACCAGGACCCTGCTGTCCACGTAGAACGACCGCCCGTAAAAGGCCACCTCGCGCACGATGTAGGGGACGGGGTACCCCTTGGGATGGGAGAGGAAGACGTCTAAGACCTTCGCCAGTTCTATACCTCTCAAATCCTCTACCGTAAGGAGGGCTACGCTCTTACCCAAGATACGGGAGGCGACCTCAAGAAGATCCCGAAGGTCCTGCACCAGACACCCCGTTAGATCCTTTAGCTTCATCCTCCGGGAAGAAAACGACGAACTCCGCCCCCTTCCCCGGCTCGCTCCTGACCGACACCCTCGCCCCTATGCTCTCGCTCAAGGTCTTAACTATGAACAGGCCGAGACCCGACCCCTCCCTCTTGGAGGTGAAGAACAGGTTGAAGATCCTGCGGACCCTCTCCGGTGGGATCCCCGGACCGAAGTCCCTGACGCTCACGTACCTCTCCAACCTACCGAGGGAGACGTTGTGGGAGACCCCGGCCGACACGATGACCTCACCGCCGGGGGTGGAGGCGTCTATGGCGTTGGAGACGAGGTTTAGGAGTATCTCGTAGAGGGCGTTCCTATCGGTACGGATGGTAAAATCCTCCGGGAAGTCCCTAACTATCTTGACGTTCTTCCGTATGAGCTTGGGACGCAGGTCCTCCTCCACGTCCTCCAATACGTCCTTTAGGGGGACCTCCTCCAACTCCTTCCTCCCACGGGCGAGGTTCAGGATCCTCTGGTGGATGTGATAGACCCTCCTTATGCCGTTGTAGATGCGGGTCTTTAGGGACTCGTCCTCTATAAGGTCCGTAAGGAGCATCAGAGAGGCTATGGCGTTCTTGACGTCGTGGGATACGAGGGCCGATAGAATACCCGCCACGGCGAACTTCCTTATGTAGGGGTTGTAGGCAGCACAGACGCTCGTTAAGACCACCAGCCTCACCCTCCGGAAGCCGTCCACCACCTCCCTCACCTTGGCGATGAACTCCTCCTCTCCCACCCTCACCTCCTGGCCGTTCTCCGGTAGGAGGTTCCGCACCTCCTGTAGGATGCGGGCCGCCCTATCGTTCCGGAATATCAGGTTCCCCTTCCTGTCGGTTATCCACACGGGTACGTCCAGCGACTTCAAGAGGTCGTAATCCAGACGACTGTTAGGGTAGAGGAGGACGGCGAAACGTACGTGTCCCTTGTCCTCTAACGGACTTACCCTCATCTCAACGGGGATGGACTCGGAGGAGGCGTTGAGGATCTCCACCTTGGCCGACGTGGGCTTACCCAGACGGAAGGCCGTATCTATCGTAGCCTCCACCGGCCTCCTGAAGGGGGGAGCAACTAAGGCATCTATGGACTTACCGACGAGGAAATCCCGCCTGTACCCCATCTCCCCTATCCCCCCTCCTGCCTCTATGATGGTGCGCTCCCTGTCCAGTACGAGTACCGGTTCCTTCAGGGCCGATATGAGGCTGTTGAGGTGTATCATACGCGAGCCTTCTGGAGGACGCTCCTAAGGACCCTCTTGGAGATCTCGTCCAAGGTCTCAAACACGCCCTTCCCCTGTACGGCTATGGCCTCAAAGTACGGAAACTTCCCACCCTCAAACAGGGCGTTCATCTCCTCAACCGTCATTATGTCCTGAAGGTCCCTCTTGTTGTACTGGAGGACTACCGGAATATCGTAGATGGACGTATTCTGGCCCTCCAGGAACTCTTTCATCTCCTCCCAAATTATCTTGTTGTCTCTGGCCCTACTCCTCTGGGAGTCGGCTACGAATACTATCCCGTCCGCCCCGCGGAGGACCAACTTACGGGAGGTCTTGTAGAAGTACTGGCCCGGTACGGTGTAGAGGTGGAAACGGACCTTGAACCCTCCACCTATCTTGACCTCCACGGGGAGGAAGTCGAAGAAGAGGGTACGCTCCCCTTTGGTATCTATGGACACCATCTCGCCCCGATGCTCCGGCTTGAGCCTCCTGTGGATGACGATCAGGTTGGTGGTCTTGCCGCTTACGGCCGGCCCGTAATAGACGATCTTAACGTTTATCTCCCGCTTGCTTACGTCTATGACCATACCCTACTCTTCTTCGCCTATGATGTCCTTGAAGGAGAAGCCCTCCAGGATGGAGAGGTCGGAGCCGAGGATCTCGGAGAGGTCCTGCTTCTGGGATAGGATGCGGGCGAGCTGGTTGGCCGTACGCCTGACCTCCATAAGGACCACGCCTAAGGGGGCGTCGGAATCCACGGTTATGGCTATCACGCCAACGTCCCCGATGCCGACGATTATGAGCATCATACTGTCGCCGCGCACGTATATCTCTCGTAGGTCTCCCCCTTGGATCTCCTTTAGGGCATGCTCGCCCAAACCGAGGAGAGCGGCCGACATCGCCCCGAAGGAAGACTCGTTTGTGCCGGGGAACAGGAGGGAGGCTATCAGGATCCCCTCGTAGTTCACCACTGCCACAGATTTGATCTGTGGGTTCCTCTTAACGAGTTGCTTCAAGATGGCTTCAACTTGCTGGTTCATACCCTTACCTCCGTTATAGTATTTTAAGGCTGTTCTGGGGTGTTGGCGAAGAGGACGCCGGCGGCCACGCCGCTGTGTAGCCCGGAGAAGACGGAGTGGTGTAGGACCAGCTCCTGCGAGGATGGGATTCCGAGGAAGGGTAGGGGGAGCGCCTGCTTCAGCCCCTCTACATCCCTCTTTACGTCCTTGCCGAGGGCGAGGATACGGGTATGGTTCTCAAAGAAGAGGAGACCTGCGGGCCTGGCCCCCTTCAAGAAGGATAGGGATCGGAGCGCTCCTTTGGTGGTACTCTTCAGGACCTCTACGTTGTCTGCCTCCATGAGCCACACGGTGTCCCCCTCCACTACGCCTATCCCCAGCTCCACACCCTCGTGCGTGATGTCCCGTATGACGGTCGTCTTGAACCTACCGGCTGCGGCCGGGTCGGGTATGGCCACCTGAAAGCGGGAGAGTACCTTACGGAGGCGGGACCTGTCCTTCAGGTCGGTGCCAGCGATACCGCGGGAGACGAGGATATCCGTAAGGACGTCGTAGGCGGGAGAGTTATCTACCTCCACCACGAACCTACCCTCGGCCCTGGTCACCTCCATAGGTACGAGGGGATGGAAGCCGTAGGCGAAGAAGACACCGAAGGGGATGTCCGTCTTTATGGTAACGAGGGACAGGTGGCTGGAGTAGAAGTCCCAGCCGTGGACGATGGACCACGGCGACGGGGACCTCCCCCCCACTATACCCACCACCGCCAAATCTACGTACTCGCTTAGGGAGAGGAAGACCTCCTCCAACCTCTCCCCCACACCCTCAAAGAAGTAAGGGGCAACCCCTAAGACGTTGAGGTACCTCCTGTTCAGATCTCCGGAAAAGGCCTCGGCCAACTCCTCCCGTAGGTCCTCCACCTCCCGGTTGTGGAGCTTGATCAGGTGGGTACCTATCTCCACGTGCCGGTCGGCCGACCAGAGGGCTACGGCCACCCCTCCCTCCGTTATCCCCTCCCTGTGCATTATCGGGTCGGATACGACCGCACCTATTACGGGGACATCCTCCCCCAATACGTCCTTGACGCTGTAGAGGACCGTCTTACGGTTCTGCTCGTGGGCCTTGGAGATAGCCACGAAGGCCAGGGAAGGCTCCGTCCCCAAACTGGCGACGGCCCTGTTGACCGCCTGATAGCCCACGGTTCCGGGCTTGTCGCTCTCGGATACCCCGACGGCAAACCGAAAACTGCTGCTCCTATCCTCCCTTCTACGGACCTTTTCTTCCCGTTCTCCCCCTCTCCTCTGGTTCACCCTATCAAAGAAATTCCCTTCCGGTAGCATCCCTGTCTGTATAAAAGCGGGGGGCTTGCGCCCCCCATCTCCCCTACTGGAAGTACTTGGCGTTGATCTCTATGTACTGCTGGTACTCCTCGGGGACGTCGGCCTCGTGGAAGATGGCGTTCACCGGACACACGGAGGCACAGGCTCCGCACTCTATGCACTCGTCGGGGTTGATGTAGAGCATGTCCACGCTCTCAAACTCCGGCTCGTCGGGGCGGGGGTGTATCGCGTCAACGGGACATACGTTGACGCACTCCGCAGACTTAACGCCCTTACAGGGTTCGGTTATGACGTATGCCATGGTCTTCTACCTCCTTTTTGGCGGTAAAGTATTATAGACCGGAAGGGCGAGTAGTATGGGGATAGCGGCACAGGGGGGCGAGGGGGCAGTCCTCACACCGCGGCACCTTACGGCAGTACCTCTTCCCCAACTCGTCCAGGAGGGCGTGTAGCTCCTTCAGGTAGAAGGTATCTCTCCAGATCATAAGGAGGTTCCGCAGCTCCTCGTCCCTCACCTCCCTACCGAAGAACCTCTCCGCCCACCTACGGGTGTATCCGTCCAGAACCACCACGGGTACGCCGTAGGCGTACAGGAGGATAACGTCGGCCGTCTCCTCCCCTATGCCGAAGACCTTCAGCAGCTCCTCCCTCTTCGGTGGCTCCTTCCTTCCGTAGATAATAGGGTAAAGCTCCTTCAGGGTCCTCACCTTTCTCCTGACATACACGGCCGGCTTCAGGAGGAGGTCCAGCTCTTCGTCCGGAGTGTTGTGGATGGCCTCCAGATCCCTTATCCCCGCCTCCTCCAGGTTCCTCAACGCCCTCTCAACGTTGCTCCAGCTCGTCCCCTGCGTCAGGACGGCCCCCACCACCACCTCGTCCCGGAAGTTACCCCCTCGCCACACCCTCGGCCACCACCTCTGGGGACCGAAGGCACAGAGGAGCCTTAGGAACGCCTTCACGAACCTATCCTTATCCCGGATGTCGGAATTCTAACCCCGTCCCTTCCACCCTATAATATCAAGTTTCTGCTATATGGAGAACGGTAGGTGTATCGTCCTGCTTTCGGGCGGGATAGACTCCGCGACCGCCCTGTGGTGGGCGAAGGGGAAGTTTGAGGAGGTGTATGCCCTGACCTTCCTGTACGGTCAGAGGCACTCGGTGGAGTTGGAGTACGCCAAGAAGCTGGCGGAGATGGCTGGGGTCAGGGAGCATATACTCGTAGACCTGACCTTTCTGAAGAGGGTAGGGGGGTCGGCCTTAACCGATGAGAAGATGGAGGTCCCGGAGGGACCCTATCCACCCGAAGGGACCATATCCACCTACGTACCCCTAAGGAACTCCGTATTCGGGGTTGTGGCGGGGGCGTACATGGAGGTCTACGGTATTACAGACCTCGTCATAGGGGTGCACGCCTCGGACGTACCCAACTACCCCGACACCCGCCCCGAATGGGCGTCGGCCCTTGAGGCCCTTCTGAACGCCGGATCTTCCCTAGCCTTTGACCGAAAGCTCCGCATAAGGGTGCATACCCCCCTCGTAGGTCTAAAGAAGCCCGACATAATCCGGTTGGGTCTGAAGTTGGGTGTGCCTTACGAGTGGACGTGGTCCTGCTACTCCCCAGTTGATGGGAAGCCCTGCGGTAAGTGTCCCACGTGTGTACAGAGGGCCGAAGCCTTCGCGGAGGTCGGGATACCCGACCCCCTCCTTGTAAGGTTGGAGAAAGAAGAAAAAAAGGAGGTATAGAGATGCTCAAGGAGCTTTTGAGAGAAGACCGCGTCATCCTTGATATGAAGGCCAAGACGAAGGAGGAGGCGCTCAAGGAGTTGGTAGACGTCCTGGATCTCTCCGAGGAGAAGAAGGAGATCCTCTTCAAGTCCCTGATGCAGCGGGAGATCCTGGGGTCGACGGGCATAGGGAAGGGTATAGCCATACCCCACTCCCGGAGCATCGTCGTGGATAACATAACCCTCGTAGTGGGGGTCTCAAAGGAGGGGGTGGACTTCGACTCCCTTGACGGTAAGCCCGTTCACCTCTTCTTTATGCTCATAGCCACCCCCAACGACCCGTCTATGAAGTACCTGACCGCCCTCGGTTCCATAGCGAGGGTGTCTAGGGCCATAGCCCACGAAGGGGAGATAAGGACGGACTTCTCCTCACCCAAGGAGCTGATAGACTACATCTTAGAGCATGACCATGAGTAAGAGGGAATACCTGCGCAAGCTCTACCTCCTCCAGGATCTGGACCTCCTCATCCAGCAGGTTAAGGACCCGGAGTACGAGGCCAAAACGGGCTTGAAGGTTGAGGAGGAGAGGATAGCAGATCTGGAGAGGAAACGGAACGAGCTGGCAAAGGAACTCCTCAAGGCCGATCCCGTAACCTATCAAAGGTACGAAATGCTGAAGAGGAGGTACGGTAGGGGAATAACCCGCGTCGTGAACCATATGTGTACCAACTGCTTCGCCGCCCTGCCCGCCTCCCTAACCCCCAGAGACGACGAGGTCGTAACCTGCCCGAACTGCGGCATAATCCTCATATGGTTGGAGTGAGTTGACGTCCCTACTGGTCTTCGGGGTACCTTACCTGCTCCTCGCCAGTGTTTTTTCGTACCTTGTACGGAGTTTAGAAGTCGGAGAACTCTGTTCCCTCTACGCCATCGTCCCTATATTGATGGTCTTCGCAGCAGATTATGGACTTGAGAAGCTGAACGAGTACCTTCACAGGAGACTTCAGCCCCTCAAGGACAGGATACCCCTTTCCACCTACATGGCCCTCCTGAACTCTATGATGTACCTCTCCGTCTATACCGCCGGTGCCTTCTGGTCCTACAGGCTGACCGGTAAGTACTTCCTTGTTCCCCTCCTCTTCCTCGTCGGACTCCTGTCGGGCGGTGCGGTGGTCCGGAGGCTCTGGAGGGATACGTAAAGGGGACCTATGCTCCTGCTGTCGCTCGTAGGTGTGGGGTGTCCCCTCTTTAGGGTGTACGACACCCTCTACAACGTGGACCTCTCCGGGGACAACCAGGTGGTTACGGTGGGGGAGAGGTTCAAGCCCGTACGGGTTAAGAGCGGGCCGGGGTGTGAGGTCTCCTTCACCTATATGGGGGATACGATAGACCTCCGAAGGGTGCGGGTGGGGGCCGACAGTACGGCGGTGTACGAACCGCCTAAACCCCTCAAACCCTCCCGTGTCAGGATCGTGGCATCCACGGAGGACACCTCCCTGACTTTCAGAGGGAGGATACTGCGGAAGAACTACTGGATAGTTAAGCTTTTGGAGCTTCTGGGGGGGTTCGTCCTCTTTATGTTTGGCCTCAATCGGGGTTCAACGGGTATAATGAGAGCCGTAGGGGGATGGACGAGGACCCTACTCACCCGTCTATCCCGGAGTCCCCTCTTAGCCGCCCTCGGTGGCCTCATAGCAGCCCTCGGTTTCCAGTCCTCCACGGCCGTTACGGTTATGGTGGTCTCCCTAACCGACCTCGGCTTCCTCACGCCGGCCTCCGCCATGGCCATGAACGCCGGGGCGGGGGTGGGTACCACCTTCACGGTAGGTATCCTGTCCCTCGGCTTCACCTACGTCGCCATCGTAATGATGGCCCTGGGGTACTACCTTGAGAGGTTTACGCAGGTCTACGAGCATTACGGCCGCGCCCTCTTCGGCTTCGGTCTGGCCTTCTTCGGAATATGGCAGATGGGAAGCACCTTCGCCGATATGTCCTCCATCCCCTACGTCATCGCCTTCATCCACGATATCTCCAACAACGTCCTCTTGATGCTGGTCACCTCGGCGGTCTTCGCCGCCCTGGTGCATTCCTCCGCCCTAACCATAGGTATAGCCCTCTCCATGGCCTTCGCCGGGATAATAACCTTCCCCGGAGCCTTGGCCGTCGTCCTCGGCGCCAACATAGGGACAGCCTTCACGGCCGTACTGGCCTCCGCCCAGCTCTCGCGGGTGGCCCGTAGGGTCGCCCTGATAAACCTACTCGGAAGGACGGCCCTCTCCCTCGCCCTCCTGCCGACCGTCCCCTACGCCCCCTCGCTGGCCATATGGGTGGGAGACCTAAGTAAGAACATAGCCCTCTCCCACATATACTACAACCTCCTCTTCGCCGCCATAGTCGTACCCCTGACCTACGTCCGTTCCCTCTGGAGGATGGAGTCTCCGATAAAGGAGAGGGTCTCCCGCGCCGTGATATACGACGACCCCGAATTCCTGCTGGTATATATGGAGAAGGTCATATCCGACGCCCTCAACGTCGCTATGAGGATGTTTCAGGACGTGTACGAGGCGATAAGGACCCGGAGTCCGGCCGTGTTTGAGAGGGTGGCCAGCATGGACGACGAGATAGACAGGGCGGAGGAGACCATAAACGCCTACGTCTCAAAGGTGATGGCCCACGGCCTGACGGGGGAGACGGGCAAGCGGGTGGTGGCCCTCGCCCAGATAATGGAGGAGATTGAAAACATAGGCGACATAATCTCTAAGTCCATCGTGCGGAACGTTGAGAAGTTGTACAAGGAGGGCATAAGCCTAACGGAGGAGGAGCTGTCCGGAATAAAGGAGATGCACTCGGAGGTTATGAAGACCCTCGCCCTCGCTATGGTCGTCCTCACGACCTGGGACCCGGAGAAGGCCAAGGAACTTCTGGCGAGGGCAAAGGAGGTGAAGGCCCTCCTTGACCGCAAGAGGAAGGAGTTCTACACGAGGATAGACGTATCCAACGCCCAGTCGGGGGAGGTGTATCTGGACCTCCTCTCCGATATGGAGAGGGTGAACTTCAACACGGCCGCCATAGGGGGAGCGGTCTTGGAGAGCCTTAGCGACGAGCGGAAAGCCGGAGAGGGATAGCCAACCGGCCTTACAATCTAAACCGTTATGAAGGTGGCCATATTTACCGATCTGGATGGGACCCTCATTGACCACTTCACGTACTCCTGGGAGGAGGCCGCCCCCATCCTATCCCTCCTGAAGGCCCTAAGCATACCCGTAATACCGGTGACCAGTAAGACGTACGCCGAGACCCGCCATCTCCTAAGGGACATAGGCCTCACCTCCCCCTTCGCCGTTGAGAACGGGGCCGCCGTATTCTTCCCGGAGGACTTTCAACCCCTACCGGAGGGGTGTAGGAGGGTAGGGGAGGGCTTCTGCGTCCTTATACTCGGTAGGCCCTACGAGGAGGTCAGGGCCTTCTTTGAGAGGTACGCCGGAGAGTACGGTTTGGTGGGGATGGGGGACATGGACGTTGAGGACCTGGAGAGGCTTACGGGCCTCAAGGGGGAGGCCCTTGAGATGATGAGGAGGAGGGACTACACGGAGCCTTTCATCGCCAAGGACGAGGGGAAGTTAAAGGAGTTCGTTGAGGTGGCGGAGAGGAACGGGTACAGGGTCTTGAGGGGTGGGAGGTTCTACCACCTCGTAGATGCCCGACAGGGTAAGGGGGTGGTGGTTAAGGTGGTTAAGGAAACCTTCGGGGAACCCGTCCTTACGGTAGGCCTTGGGGACAGCGAGAACGACGAGGATATGCTAAGGGAGGTGGATATTCCCGTTCTCATACCCAACCCGAAGAGGGGGTACGCCCCCGTTTCCGTCCCCAACCTCATTAGGGCGAAGTGTATGGGGCCGAAGGGGTGGGCGGAGGAGGTGATGAAGATCCTGCAAAAACTGAAGGTGGTTTAAAATGTTTCACGTGAAACATAGGGTAAGGCCTCCCCGCTTAGAATACCCCTCTTATGAAGGTCGTCGTCTCCTTTGATGCGAAGGAGGACCACAAGCGGGTGATAGGGGAGGTTTTGAAGGGTGTAGCCGAGGTCGTTTATCTCCGGGAGATACCGGAGGAAAAGAGGGCGGAGGCCCTAAAGGGCGCAGAGGCTGTAATATCCATCTACCCCGATGCGGAGATAGGAGACCTCTCCCTCCTCAAAGGTGTCAAGCTCCTCCAGATCATATGGGCCGGCGTGGACCACGTACCGTTTGGGGAGATACCCGAAGGTGTGATAGTGGCCAGCAACGCCGGGGCCTACGCCGAACCCATGGCCGAGCATGTTATGGGTATGGTCCTCGCCCTGGCGAAGAGGCTCTTGCCCAACCACCTCAAGCTGGCGAAGGGGATATACGACCGCGTCAGCCTCAACAAGGAGATAAGGGGGAAGAACCTCGGCATCCTCGGTTTCGGCGGCATAGGTAAGGCCGTCGCCCGCGCCTTTCGGTGCTTTGATATGAAGGTCTTTGCCATAAACCGCTCCGGTAGGACGGACGAGCCTGTGGCCTTCGTAGGTACTTTGAAAGACCTGGATCACGTCCTGAAGGTCTCGGACGTCCTCGTCATCTCCCTACCCCTCACCAAGGAGACCCGGAACCTCATCACCCGCCGCGAGCTGAACCTGATGAAACGGGACGCCATCCTGATAAACGTCGCCCGTGCGGAGATCATCAACCAGAGGGACCTGTACGAGCATCTGAAGGAGAACCCGAACTTCCAAGCCGGCCTTGACGTCTGGTGGAGGGAGCCTTTTAAGGGTGAGCCTTTCTCCGTAGATTACCCCTTCTTTGAGTTGGAGAACTTCCTCGGCTCCCCCCACAACTCCAACATAGTACCGGGGATGTTTGAAAGGGCGTTGAGGAGGGCAGTGGAGAACGTCAGGGACTTCCTTACGACCGGGAGGGTTAGGAACGTCGTCCGGAGGGAGGACTACATCTGATAGCCCTCTCAACACACAGCAGCCTCCCCTTTACCTCCCTTCCGAGGGGGTAGAAGCCCATAAGGGTACCCTTGGAGGTTATGAGCCTATGACAGGGGATCAGGATCTGGAAGGGCTTCCTCATAAGGGCGGTTAGGAGGGTAGGGAAAGGGACGACGATCTCCTTGGCCACCTCACCGTAGGTCCTTACCTGCCCCCTCGGTATCCGCAGTAAGGCCTCATACACCTCCCGGTGCCTGTACGGGAAATCGGGCAGGATGAACCTCTTCCCCTTTAAAACTACGGCCTTAACCTCATCCTCCAACCACTTCAGGGGGCCGCCGTCTTCAACTACCTCACCCTCTATGCCGTGGTACTCTGCTATCTTCCTTAGATGTTTCAACGCCCTGTCTCTCGTATAGTGCCAGGCGTAGGTGAGGGGCCTACCACCGGCGAGGAGGAAGACAACCTCCACCCGGAAGCCGAAGAGGTCCATCACCATATTCTAACCTCCAACGTCGCCTATGAATGGGGGCCTTAAAACCGGGCCTTCTCCTCCTACCCCTGTAGGATTCGCAGGCACATTTACACTATCAACCTCATAAAATCAGATGGAACCGCCCTCCTACGAACTCAACCGGATTGCCGCCTTAAAGGTATGCCCCTAACTTTGGGATGCGACCTATAACCACCGTCCCACCGGAAATCGCACTGTCGCACTTTTCAACGTATTTTTGTAAAGGTGAGACACTCCTATACCGACTTTTAACGGTGCCATAGGCTCCGAGGGGGACGTATTCGGCCAATGGGGTGGCCCCACTTTCGGTTGAGATGCTTTATATGAAACCGAATATTGTAATATCGGCGGCTTATCGTTGTAAAATTACGCAATTTTTGGGTTTAGATTCTAATATAACAAAATTTCGCTCAAAAGTTGGTATTCTGCAGATAAAGTTATGCCTGTTTTTGTAGTGTAGAACCATCGGCACAATCCCCAAAAGTTGATGACCACAATCGTTCATTGAAGGTGCAACGCCAAGATTCACACCGAGAATAACGAGGCGTTTGGCGGATACGCAGCCTCTGAACTATCCACCTATCGGGGAAATACCCTACTTTCAAAATCCACAATTGGGATTGCAAGAATCTTGATTGCAAGAATCTTGAAGGGCAACTTATGATTTTTTGACGTCAGACTTACGGTTTTTGAAAGGGCGCTGTGCCACCTCCAGCGAGGGATGGCCGGCGTAATACATCCGTCGGAGTATCCGCCGGATTGTACGATGCAGTTTCCGAGGAGAGATATACAAAACACCTCCCCCCTTACAATACCCGCCCTTGGACAGGCCGAAGTTGAAGGTGAAGCGGTTGCATCCCAAGGCGAAACTTCCCACCAAGGCCTACGAGGGAGACCTCGGCTACGACCTCTACGCCCTTTCTAAGGCCGTACTCCGCCCCCTGGAACCTGTCGCCATCCCCACCGGCATAGCCGTTGAACTTCCGGAGGGCTGGGGGGCCTTCATAAAAGACCGCTCCTCCATGGCCCTAAAGGGGGTGCATACCCTCGCGGGGGTCATAGACAACGGCTACAGGGGTGAGATAAGGGTCGTTATGGTCTCCTTCGGGGAGGAGGTGGTCGTGGAGGAGGGGCAGAAGATAGCCCAACTCGTCCCTATTAAACTAACGGATTGGGAGGTGGTAGAGGGGGAGCTGTCCGATAGCGAGAGGCGAGAGAGGGGTTTCGGAAGCTCCGGCGGTTAGAGGACCAGTAGGTTGTCCGAAAGTACGCCCTCTCCGAGGGCCTCGTGGGTGGAGAAGAGGAGGGAGAGGAGGCCAAGGGTGTGGCGATAGGATAGGAAGAGGCCGAAGGTGTTCCCGGAGGTCCGGTAGAGTCCCCCTATTGAAATCTGGCCAACGTGGATGTAGGGGAGGACGGCCACATCTACGTAGATCCCCGGCCGGGAGACGGCCACGAACCTAATGCCCGAATCCGTCCGTCTCAAGTCGCCTTCCGCCGCCAGTATGGGCGTAATTACGTACCCTGCCGACACCCTCAAGATCACGGGCGAGGCCCTGCCCTCAAAGGACACCATCGCCCCGCCGTAGGTACTCCGGCTGCTCCCTACGGAGTTGGAGCCGTAGGAGGCCGATACCCCCAACCTACCGAACCTCACAGCAAGATACCCGGAGTAATCGGAGAAGAGGCTGTCCCCCGTGCCGTAGTACCGGATACCGAGGGCGACGGAGTGTAGGGAAAAGGACAGGAAACCCTCACTCACCATCCCGAACATCCTTCCCCCTCCGAAACGGAGGGTGGGTAGGTCCCCGCACTTTACAGGGAACAGCAGGTTATCCCCGCCGAGGGGATAGGTACCCCTCAAGTCGGCGAGGAAGGAGATCAAAGCCCACGGCACACCAAGACGTTGTTCACCGTCTGCATCAGGAACTCCTGTATGGCGAGGCCTATCTTGTTAGGCTCGGAGCCGAAGACCACGATGTCTATGTCGTTCTTCGCCGCCCAGTGTGCCAGCTCCATAGGGACGTCCCCGTCAAGGACCACGGGGACCGTATTCACACCGGGGATGGACTTGGACAGCTCCATCTCTATCTCAAACTTCAGCTCCTCCTTCAGGTCCCCCGGTATGAGCCTGTAGAAGTGGGTGTCTATCACGTGGACCCGGTACAGGG
>WGAN01000032.1 GCA_015494805.1 Caldifarciminota bacterium | reverse complement strand
TTGAAGAAGCCGCCCATTCCGACGCTGGAGAAGAGCTGGAGGGAGAACTCGTACTTGTCGGTACCCTCACGGGTGGCGACCTGTATCACACCGGAGGAGGCGGAACCGTACTCGGCACCGAAGCCACCCTTACTGACGGAGGCCTCCTGAATGGCGTTCAGGGGGAGGTCTACGCTCTGGTACCCGGTGTAGGGATCCGTTACCTCCACACCGTCTACGACGTAGGACACCTCACCGGGACGACCACCGCGCACCTGTATCACACCGCCGCTGACCCTGACACCGGAGGAGAGCGATATGGCCTGCTCCAGTGAGGCGACGGGTATGTTCTGAATGTTTTCACCTTTTACTACGGCCTTGCTCTCCGTTTCGTCTTTCTTTATGATCTTCTCCTTCGCCTCTACGACCACCGCCTTGACCTTGATGGCCTTGGAGGGGAGGCTGAAGTTGACTT
This sequence comes from Caldifarciminota bacterium, assembly GCA_015494805.1. Lineage (GTDB taxonomy): Bacteria > Hydrothermota > Hydrothermia > LBFQ01 > LBFQ01 > JAADCS01. The sequence goes on along the minus strand of WGAN01000032.1, from coordinate 10,425 downwards.
CGGTGGTGTGGTCGGCATCTACCACAACGTTCTTCACTATCTGTGGCTTGTACCCTATGGCTCTGGCCTCAAGGGTGTAGGTTCCGGGGGGGAGCCTCAAGAGGACGTAGTACCCGTTCTCGTCCGCGTAGGTCCCGCCCTTGGCAGGACCGCTCACGATCCTGACGACGGCGGCCGGTATCGGCTCGCCACTTTCGGCGCTGACTACCCTACCCGCTATCTTTCCGTACTGTCCGAAGAGCGGTAGGGCCACAAGCAGGCCAAAGAGTCCCGCTAAGAAACGTTTCATATTCGCCTCCTTCTTTAAAAGCCTCTCATTTACTCTCCCCGTTCTCCTTCAGCCTAAATACGAAGGGTACGGTTATCTTGACCTTGACGGGGTGGCCGTTCACCAGGGCGGGCTTGAACTTCGTCTGCTTGATGGCGGCTAGGGCGGCGTCGTTGAAGATCTCGTTGTCGGAGTACTTTATGCGGGCGTCTATCACGTTCCCGTTCTCGTCTATGATGGCCTCCACCAACACCTTGCCCTCAAGACCTTTTTCAAGTGCCGCTTTCGGATACTTTGGGGCAACGTAGTGTATGACCTCCGGCGCCTTATCCACCTCGTCGGCTCCCAAAACCGTGGCACCGGACCTACCTGCACTCTGCTGCTTCGCGGCATACACCGCGAAGGATGGTATGCTTATCGTCAGGGCCAGAAGCCCTATTAAGAAGCGCCTCATGTTTTACCTCCTTAGCTTGAAGATGAAGGGCTGTATTATCCTCACCTTTACGGGTATGCCCTTCTGTTTCGCCGGCTTGAACTTCATCTTGCGCATGGCGGCTAGGGCGGCGTCGTTGAAGATCTCGTTGTCGGAGTACTTTATGCGGGCGTCTATCACGTTCCCGTTCTCGTCTATCACGGCCTCCACCAACACCTTGCCCTCAAGACCGGCCTGACGGGCTATCTCCGGGTACTCCGGCTGGACGTTCACAACCGGCTCCGGAGGTTCGTCCACGTCAAAAACCTCAAACACCTTCGGAGGAGGGGGCGGAGGAGGTTCCTTATCCTCGTCAAACTCCACCGTCTCGGCTATGTTTATGGTGTCCTGTTCGGCCTCGCTCTCCACCTCTTCCACCTCCTCCGGCAGGGCCACCTTGGGCTTCGGAGGTGGAGGCGGTGGCTCCTCAAATTGGGTCTGGATGTCTATCTGCTCAAGGACGGTCTCTTGAGCCTTCTTAGGCTTGTAGCTTTCCATCTTACAACCCTTTACGAAGAGGAAAGCCCCTATGGCCAGAAGCAGAGATAGAGTGAAGGCCACGTTAAGGTCCCTCGTATACTCTTCCTCAAGCTCGCTCTCGAGGAAGATCTTCTTCACAAGGCTCTTCTTGTCCTTCTCCTTCATTGTCCCTTCCTCGTAGCAAATACCACCCTTAGGGCGTTGGCCTCCCGCAGGGCCTCCATAACCTTATACACGTAGCGGTACTTAACGTTCTGATCCGCCTTGATATCTACTATCAAAGTAGGGTTCTCGCTAACTTTGGTACGGAATATTATAGCCACCTTCTCCGGCGGCACTATGTTGTCGTCCACACTCACCTTACCGTTCCGCCCGATCCATACGAAAGCGAGGTCGCGCTGCTTGAGGATACGCTCGGTGGTCTTGGCGAAGGGTAGCTGGACGGGTAGGCCCTGCGACTTCCGGAACACAGTGACGGTCATGAAGAATATTATAAGGAGGAACGCGATGTCGGACATGGAAGCCGTCGGTATCTGGGCCTTCATCTCCTTTTTCCGCTTCAGCTTCATGACCCTTCCTCCTTTATTACGCCGAGACCGACCTTCTTGCCTCCGGCGGCCTTTACGGCGTCAAATACCTTGATCATCATCCCGTAGGGGGCGTTCTCGTGCGTACGTATGAGGATTATCAGCTTCTTGTTCTCCTGAAGGCGCCTCTTTACCTCCTCCTCAAGGCGGTTGGGGTCTACCTGCTCGTCGTTGAGGAATACTTCCCCCCTGTCGTTGATGGATATCTTGAGTAGGTTCTTCTTGGCTATCTTTATCTCCTGCGGCTGCTCCTTCTTCTCCGGTAGCAGGAACTTGAGGCCCTTCTCCCGTGCGAAGTTGGTCGTGGTCATGAAGAATATGATGAGGAGGAAGGCTATGTCGGCCATGGAGGCCGTCGGGATTTCAGCCTCCTCCTCCATCTTCTTCCGTTGAATGATGGCCATTCTAAGCCTCCCTGACTATACCCGCCTCGGCGAGGTACTCAAGGAGGAAGTTGGCCGCCTCTTCTATCTGCCTCTGATACGAGTTGATCCTGTCCATAAAGATCGCGTAAAGGAGCGAGAAGGGAGCGGCCACGATCAGACCGAAGGCTGTGGTTATCAGAGCCTCGGAGATACCGGCGGCCACGACGGTCGGCTCCACCTCTCCGGCCTTGGCTATGGCGTCAAAGGCGTTGATCATTCCGGAGACCGTACCCAAGAACCCGAGGATGGGGGCGAGGGTAACGGATGCGGCGATGTATATCATTCCACGGTCCAGGAAGGCCAGCTCGCGGATCGCCCTGCGGGTCATAGCCTCCTCTACCACCACCTTGGACTTGCCTACCTTCTCAAGGCCAGCGGCGAGGACCTTGGCGACGGGGTTCTTCTGGTTGGCGAGGAACTCTATGGCCTCGTTGACGCCCTTCTCCTCTATTATCTTTATCACCTGCTCTACGAGTTTTATAGGATTGACGCGAATTTTCCAGAATAGGGAGTAGAACCTCTCTATGGAGATGGCAGTGGCGATAAGGGCGACAGCGAGGATGAACCACATCATCAAGCCGCCGCGTACGAACAGGTCTCTCAAGGTCTCTACCATGATGTGGATATTATAAGCCTGTAGGGAGGTGCGGGGAGGTCACTTTAGCCGCCTAACTATGCAGAGGGGGGTCTGCTGGGAGGCCTGGCCGAGGGGGTTGTCCCTGAAGACTGCCTTGACGAAGTCGGGAGATATTTGAGGGTGGGATATGCCCAGCGCCTCTACGCCGAGGTCGTTGGCGTCCACTATAACCACGGGGGCATCTATCCTCTCGGATATTCTGCGGGCCACACCCTCCGGATCCTTCGGTGGCAGCTTGGCGTAGCGGTTGTAGGGGGGGAGGGTGTAGGGGGTGGGGCCGTCTATGGCCGAGACGTTCCTGCCAGCCACCCTGTAGAACAGGCCACGGATGCCGAAGGGTTTGGTGAGGGCGGCGATAAAGGCGGCCAGGAGGATACGGGGAAGGCCGGCCTCCCTTATGGCCAGCTCCATCGTCCAGGGGCTGCCCAGACCTATGCCGTACGGACTCTTCGTCACGAAGCGGGAGAGGAGGCGCGCCCAGAAGGAGGGCCTTATCTCGTCTATGGGGTACGCCCTACCCTGGGATATGGCGACTATCTTCTCGCTCACGAAGACTATGTCCCCCTCCTTGAGGTGGGGCTTTACGTACCGGGCCACAACCTCCACTATGTCCTCACCGGGTTTTATAACATGAGTCCTTACGGGGTACCTCGCCCACACCTCCCCATTTACGTCTATGGTTAGGCTCTTTCCGGGGTTGGGTTTCAACTCCACGGGGGTATTCTACCGGCGGTGAGGCGGGGGATACCGGTACGCTACCTTACGACGACCCTCCTGACGTCCCTCCCCTCGCCTACGGCAAAGAAGACCCCCGAAGGGAGAGGTATGCGGGCAACGTTCGGCACCCTAACGTCTTTCAGCAACCGGCCGGCGGAGTCGTATATTTTAACCCGTATAGGACGTGCGGCCATAACGGTGATGCCGTCCGGCGATGGGACGACGTTCCAACGTGGATTGGGACGGGTTTCCGATATACCGAGATCTCCCTCCCAGCCCAGAGGCTTACAGGCGTTTATGGGTGAGACGTTGTAGTACGCCTCAATGATATTCCGGTTTCCCCTCACTATGACGATGTCGGCCCTCCCCGTATCCGTGGTCTCGTTGAGGAGACCGACTCGGACGCCGTAGGGATAGGGGGCAGTGCCGGAGCAGGCGTTCCCTCCGAAGTCTATGGGATGGATCAACCACGTGGTGGTATCCACCTGCTCGTACCACTTGAGTATGGCCCCACCGGAGGGAGGGCAGGCCGTAGCCGCAACGATGTCCATATCCCCATCGCAATCAAGGTCGGCTATATTAACACGGGCGAAGGGAATACTACCTATAGACAGATCATCATCTATCTTCAGCTCCTCAAAGTACCCGCCGCGATTGAACCATATAGAGGCATCCTCTCCCACTGCTACGATATCCGAAAGCCCGTCCCCGTTTATATCGTAGGCCAATATACCCTGCCACTTCCTCGTCGTATCCACCGTATCAGCAGTGTAAAAGGACGAGCCGTCAAAGTAGTACAGGTAAATCCCATGGTTGGATCTCGGCCATCCCCGATTGCTGCAAGCTGCGTCCTCGTACCCGTCCCCGTTGAAGTCGCCGAAGGCCACCCCGTCACCGCAGAGGCTGTCGTTCCTTACTACAAGGGTGTTGGTATAGGCGTTGTAGAAGCTTATACTACCGTCGTAGGCGCTCCAGTATATCAATCCTCCGTGTCCAACGATGCTGTTGGGGTCGTTGTGCGAACCCGTATGACGGCGTATGAGGGTGTCGTAGTACGATGGGAACGTGCCGTCGGATAGGAGCATATACACGGAGTAGTTCGCCCAATGCCCTGCTATGGCGAAATCCTTTATGCTATCGCCGTTTATGTCCCCTATGGTCGTTATACCGTAGGTGGGGTGCGAGCTTATCCTATAGGCTACAAAACTACCCGGAATTCCGGGAGAGGTCTGCTTCAGGACGTAGGCTCCTTGGTTGCCGTAGGCCCACACCCCGAAGGGTATATCCCTAAGGCCATCCCCGTCCACGTCCACGATGGTCACCGATCTATCCGTCACGAGTTGGACCCTGTCCGCCGAGTCTCCGATATAGATGGTACATCTGCAGAATCTCAAGGTATCGCTCACTATGGAAGTAGGGCAACTGGACGGACACAGCTGGGCGTTTAAGGGTGGAATCACCGCCAAGAACACTCCAGAACCTATGATAACGTAGGAAACGATCTTTCTGATCATATGCGGGGATATTATAACGGTGATATGGTTTCCGCAACAAGTGAAAGTTGATAACAATTTTCAAGTATCGTAAATAGGATAATTTTTGAACGAATTAGTAATTTAGATAGAATCTGAAGCTCAATAGGGAGTTGCTGGACTGTGGGTTGCTTGCCGGTTCTAAAGAACGTTGGATGAGCGAAGGTACGGTATGCAGTAGGGGACGGTTCTCCCGTCGGGGGTAGAATTGCCCCCTTGGAAGGGGGTAATGAGGAATAAAGAGAACGAACATCTGAAGGATATAATCAAGGAGGAACTTGAGATCGTCTTCTTTGAAGAGGTCGTCCTCTTCTTCAGCGTCATCAAGTGGATCTTCCTCGCCACCATCGTCGGTGTACTCGTTGGCATATCAACTACCCTCTTCCTAAAGACCTTGGACATAACCATCTCCCTTCACGCCGACGTCCAGTACTACTACCTCCTCCTCCCCATCGCCATCCTCATCAGCAAACTGACGATAAAGTACCTCGCCCCGGAGGCCGAGGGACACGGTACGGAGAAGGTCATAGAGGCCATACACAAGAGGAACGGGAAGATAGACGTCAAGGTCGTACCGGTGAAGCTCGCCGCCACCGTCGTAACCCTCGGAGCGGGAGGATCCGTAGGTAAGGAGGGGCCGGCCGCCCAGATCGGTGCGGGTATAGCCTCCCTTTTCGCCGACTTCCTCCGCTTCAGCGATACGGACAGGAAGAAGATAGTCGTCTGCGGCATAAGCGCTGGCTTCGCCTCCATCTTCGGCACCCCCATATCGGGCGCCCTATTCGGTATGGAGGTCCTCTTCCTTGGGAGTGTAATGTACGAGGTGATACTACCCTCCTTCGTCTCCGGTATAGTGGCATACCAGACCGCCCGGACCTTCGGCATATCCTACGAGTACTTCCCCCTAAGCTTCTACGTCCCATCCATCACCCACTTCCTGACCTACAGCGTCCTCGCCGGCATATTCTTTGGCATAATCGCCGTCATCTTTATAGAGATACTCCGTCTTACGGAGGCATTTTTCCACAAACTCCGCTGGAAGGACGTATATAAGGCCATCTTCGGTGGGGCGGTGCTGATAGCCCTAACCCTCATCTTTTCCGACGATTACCTCGGCCTCGGCCTTGACAGGATCCACGACGCCCTCGTGGTTGGAGAGGCCAAGCCCTACGATTTCCTCCTCAAGTCCATCTTCACCAGCATAACCCTCGCCTCCGGTGGTAGCGGTGGGATAGTGACGCCCCTCTTCTTCGTAGGGAGTACCTCTGGGGTCCTCTTCGCCCAGCTCCTCAACCTCAACAGGAGGATCTTCGCCGCCCTCGGCTTCGTAGGGGTACTGGCCGGCGCCGCCAACACCCCCATTTCGGCCAGCATAATGGCCATAGAGATATTCGGGCCTAAGATAGGGCCGTACGCCGCCATAGTTAGCGTAATCAGCTTTCTCATCACGGGACACAGGAGCGTATATCCCTCCCAGAGGATAGGGATAAGGAAGTCCCCGTCGGTGGAGGTGGAGATTGGGGCGGAGGTGGAGGAGGTCAGGCCGGTGATACGTCCGACTGGAGTATCCCCGATAGCCAAGGCCTACTACCGTATCCGCCGTTTGGCATCCCTGCTCTTAGGTAGATGGGGAGGGTACCGCAGGAGGTTCAAGCGGAGAGGCTTCCGGAGGAAGAGGGGTCGGCCGTAGAATCCCCACTATGGCCGTCAGGTTTGAAAACCCCCCGGACGACGTTATAAGGGAACTCTTCCACAAGTACAGGAACATCGCCGTCGTCGGCTTCTCCAAGAACAGGGAGAAACCCGCCCACAAGGTCCCCCGTTTCTTCATCGGTAAGAGGTACAACATAATACCCGTAAATCCCACCATAGACAAGATCCTCGGACGGAAGTCCTACCCGAAGGTCTCCGCCATACCGGGGCAGGTGGACTGGGTGGACGTCTTCAGGCCTCCGCATGCCATACCGGAGGTGGTGGAGGACGTCCTCAAGAGGTTGGACGAGAGGGGGGACGTGAAGGTCTTCTGGCTTCAGGAGGGTATAAGGAACGACGAGGCGGTCGCCCCCTTGGTTGAGAGGGGCCTGATAGTGGTTCAGGACAGGTGTATGTGGAAGGAGTACATGCGTCTAATTGAGGGGAAGGATCCGGACGAAGTTCTCCTGAAGTGAGGGTACAGGTCGCGGGGATGGGGAAGGTGGGGAGGGCCTTCGCCCTCCTCCTGAAGGGTAGAGGTTTTGAGGTTCTGACCTACGAGGTGAGGAGCGGTAGGGGGGAGCTGGAGGACGCGGATCTTCTGTTTATAGGCACTAAGGACGATTTCGTATCCTCAACGGCCAGACGAATATACGAGAGCGGCAGGAGGTACGGAGCGGTGGGACACTTCTCCGGGGCGCTAACCTCCGACGTCCTGAAACCCTTCCCGGAGAGGTTCTCGTTTCACCCCCTACAGGCCTTCAACCGCCCCGACCCCCACCTCTGGGAGGGGATAACCGTAACGTTTGAGGGAACGGAGGGGGCGAGGCGTTTGGTTGAGGCCCTCGTCTCCCGCCTCCCCGTAAGGGTGGTGGAGATACCTCCGGAGAGAAAGCCCCTGTATCACGCCGCTGCCGTCCTCGTCTCCAACCTCATATACGCCCCCTTAACCGCCGGTGAGGAGCTCTTCGCCTCCCTCGGACTCTCCCGTGAGGACTACGCCCGCCTCGTTGAGGTTTCCTTCAGGAACTTCCTGTCAAGGGGCTTAGAGGGGCTGACCGGCCCCATAGTTAGGGGGGACGAGGGTACCCTAAGGAAGCACCTTGAGGCCCTGAAGGACAGGGGGGACGTCAGGGAGCTGTACGAGGTCCTTACCCGCTTCCTGAAGCGTAGGGTCAGGGGCGATTAGCCAACCTTCACCGTGTCGCCACCTGATGAAACTTTTGATAGGGCAGAATTTGATGAAAATGTGAAGATTCTTCTATAGTGTAGCAGAAAATTACGCTTAATCTGTATATGGAAAATATAAATGATGTTCCAATTTGAACCGAAATTTTTGGAAATGTTGCGGGCAATCATCAAAATTACAATAAAATTTCCCATTCTTGGTGTCATTCTGTATTCGTATATAACACAAATTTTCCATCAATTACTGCACATAAAACAAATATATCACAAAAATTCCACCAATTCCTGTGTGGGATATTCTCTAATGAAATGACACAAATACGGGAAAAGTTGTAAATGATTGGCGTTATAAGGCATAAAATCGTAATTTTCCTGCATAAAAGATGTTAAATACGCCTTTGGGAAGCATACCTCAACGTTCCTACATTTCCTTAGTCCAAACCCGGTACCTTCCGATACGTTGGTACATATTTTCTATCAAAAATTGTATCAAAAATAATTTTACGTCAAAATTTACAACAATCCCTGCCGACGGTTATACCCCACAGGATAACGGGCGGTTTCCAAGAGCCACTCTACGCTACGGCCCATCGCTCTCAACGGTGTAGCCTTTCCCCTCCCTCCGTACCTTGACGTAGTACAGCTTTCCGTCCTTCCGGAAGGTCAGGATTATGCTCCAGTTTCCGATCCCCTCCCCCCTCTTAACCTCCCTTACGGAGTGGATGGAGACGAACTCCCCCCGGACGTCCTTGGATATGCCCTTGAGTTCGGTGGAGGAGACGGAGGAGTATCCGGGGGAGAAGCGGAGGATGAGGAGCCTGTCCCTGCGGGAGGAGTAGAAGGCCACCGTCCCCTCGCCGTCGGCCGTTGGAAAGACCTCGTCCTTGAAGGTGCGGAGCCTTACCAGTTTGCCCTTGCGGTACGCGTAGAGGTCCCTGCCGTCCAATACCCATACCTCCCGCCCCGTCCATATGAAGGTCGGGTCCTTCAGGGCCTTCCCAAGGGGGAAGAGCCTAACCTCCTCCTCCTCGCACTTTATTCGGCTTCCGGAGACGACGAGGGTATAGGAGGTGTCCTTCTTGACCACCTTCCCCCTCTCCAGCCGCAGTTTGAAGCCGGGCATCTCGTACCTCTCGGTGTCGCTCTTCAGGGAGGTCTTCAGCCTCACTACGGCCATACGGTCGGGCTTGTCGGGACTCCAGGCGAGGACGTTTATTGCCCCCTCAAGGAGGGGGGAGGCCAGGAGTCGCACGTCGGCCGGCTGTCCATCGTAGAGGGCCTTGAGGTCGGAGCAGGCGGCGAAGGGCTGGGAGAGTCGGACCCATACGTTGGGGCGGCTCACGTATATGACCCCTTTGACCTCGTCAAAGAGCCTTCCACTGCGGGAGGCCGTGTAGCCGCTGACGTTCCTCCCTATGAGCATCTCCGTCAGTCTCACCTCTATTGAGACGTAAGAGGCGGCGAGGAGGTACGGCATCATAACCCGACGGCCCTCCTAAGGTAATCCACGAAGGCGGGGCCAGCCTTCTTTGCGGCGAAGAGGAGGAGGTCCGGGGCCTTGGTGAAGATGTACCGCGCCCACTTGAAGGCGTCTATCTCATCTATCTCAACCCCGTCAAAGAGGGGCTTGAGCTTGGAGAAGATGTAGCGGAGGTCGTCGTCGTTCATCTTGAGGAATATCCGCCTTATCTCGTAGGCCAACTCGTACTCCCGCCGGTCTATCACCTTCCAGAACCGGTCGTGGTACTCCTTGAGGCGGTTGGCGGACAGGTCCCCCTCCTTCAGGGCCTTCGCCCCCACCTCGCCAGCGATACTACCGGAGACGAGGGCGGCCGGTATCCCACCCCCCGATATGGGTTCGGCGAGGCGGGCGGCGTCCCCCACCACCATTATGCCGTCCCCGTATATCTGCATCCGATGGCCACCCACCGGGACGACGCTGCTGGTCTTGCCCATTATCTTCGCCCCCTTGAAGTAGTGGGATACGAAGCGGTTGAGGTAGAGGTCGGCCGACTCCCCCTCCGGCAGAACGGCAACGCCGACCCCGACGTTCCCGTAGTGGCCACCCTTGGGGAAGCTCCACCCGTACCCCTTCCAGCAGCACCAGTCCCCCACGAAGAAGTCTATCCTCCCGTCCTCCACGGCTGGATGGACGAGGAAGTACTCAACGGCGTAGTGGTAGTCCTCCGGGGCGAGGTCCAACTTTAAGCCGGCCTGTCTCCCAACGTTGGAGCCGGGTCCGTCCGCCCCTATCACGAGGCGGGCCTCCACCACCTCCTCCTTCCCCCCGTACTTGAAATGTACGAGCCAGCCCTCCCCCTTCCTTTCCAGCTTCGTAAAGTGGGCCTTGGTCAGAAGCTCTGCCCCGGCCTCGGCGGCCGTCTGGGCGACGTACCTGTCAAAGATCTTCCGCTCAAGGACGTACCC
>WGAN01000031.1 GCA_015494805.1 Caldifarciminota bacterium | reverse complement strand
GCCCACTCTATCGCTATCAGTATTTCTCCCCTCCTTACCAACTGCTCGTTGTACTTCTTCCAGTCCCTCTTCTTCTCCTTCTTCTCCTTCATATCCCTCTATTCTATCCCCGACCACTACCACCCCCTCACTTTTTGGACAAAGCATAAAATTTTGTAATTATTCAACACAACCCTGCATCTTTGATAAAATATGGAATTACTTTTAACTTCTTTTAACTTACACTAATCAACATTTCATTATCAAATTTGTGGCTGTAAGCAAAAATAAAACCGCATATTATGCAAAATTTTTGAAGGTTTAGTTAATTGAATGATACGATAGGTAGCATAAAAGCTAAAATAAAGGACCAACGGATAGATTCGGGTTAAAATGCAGCTTTCGGCTTAGTGACGGATGGGACGGTCTTCTATTGGAGTAATACCAATTTTTAGTCGTATTGGTAAATTTGGCCCAATTTTTGGGATAAACACGATGCATATTATAACGTCGGTTTTATCTTTAAATCTGACGTAAGTTCCTAAACCCAAAATTACCCCTCACCGAGTCCGGATACGCCCATCCCCCTACCGGCGTAAGGTGACTGAACGGTGCGGTCTCCCCGTCAGCGCGACGTCGGTAAAATTCTGGCCTATGCTGAAGACCATCAACGTAAGAACGTCCAAACGGAACGAGCTTTTGGACATAACCTCGGAGGTCCGGAGGATCGTCAGGGAGAGCGGGGTAAAGTCCGGAATATGCGTCCTCTACTGCCCTCACACGACGGCAGCCCTGACGGTGAACGAGAACGCCGACCCCTCCGTCAGGCTGGACATAAACGAGCATCTCTCCGAACTCGTACCCGCCGATAGGCACTACAGGCACCTTGAGGGGAACGCCGACTCCCACATAAAGAGCGTCTTGGTCGGTCCTTCCATAACCCTGATAGTTGAGGACGGGGATATAGTACTGGGGACGTGGCAGGGGATATTCTTCTGCGAGTTTGACGGTCCCAGGAGCCGGAGGGTATACGTAAAGGTGATGGAGGGGTAGGTTGGCCTTTCGGGAAGCCCTTAGGGAGCTGAAGGCCGTCCTTGAGGCCATAGAGGAGATGGAGGGGGACGTGGAGAGGGCGGCCGACCTGATAGCCTCGGCCCTGAAGAAGGGGGGGAAGGTGTTGGTGTGTGGGAACGGGGGTAGCGCCACGGATGCCCAACACTTCGCCGGGGAACTCGTCGGTAGGCTGAAGGGGGACAGGCCCCCCCTACCGGCCATCTCCCTGACAGCAGACACCGCCGTCCTTACGGCGTTAGCCAACGATTACGGATACGGGGAGGTCTTCGCCCGGCAGGTGGAGGCCATCGGTGGGGAGGGGGACGTCTTAGTGGCCATATCAACGTCGGGGAGGTCGGAGAACGTGAACCGGGCGGTGGAGGCGGCCAAGAGGAAGGGAATGGGCGTCATATACCTCACGGGGAGAGGGGGAAAGGTGAAGGGGGACGTCGTCCTCGCCGTACCCACGGAGGACACCCAAAGGATCCAGGAGGTCCACCGCCTCCTCCTTCACGTGATAGCAGAGATAGTTGAGGCCAAACTGCAGACCGGGTAGGACCGACCTATGGTGCATCAAGGCCGACCCTGGAGATAGGGATTAAAATTCTGCAAAGTAGGTTGCAAAAATCTTGAAGTTAAGCTTGCAGTTTCATAAAGCGTGGGTATCAGTTCCCTGAAGTCAGACTTACGGTCTTTGAAGAGGTATTTGGGAGGACTGTGCCTTCACGGAAGGAGGAGCGTTCGGCTGATGCAGTGATACCTCATCAGGGGGTCGTCCCTGCACTGTAGGTGTCGGAACTCGGATTGATGATTCCCAATAGCACCTCACAAGGCCCGGTTTCAACCTTCGGCATTTGACGGATCAAAATCTTGCAACAGAGTTGAGATAATTTTGAGGTGCGATTGTCATTTTCTTGAGGTACGATTTACGGTTTTTTAAGGTGCGAACGGGTATTCTGCGGACGGAGTGATGCCCACCTTAAGAGGGTCGTCGGTCTCCCATCTGAACCCGGTAAGATTAGACCTTTCCCGATGCCGTTCGGAGGTATGCCGTACGGACCCGTCCCGTTTGATGAGTCTTCGTCGCAATCGTCATTCCATCGGTGGAATCCTAAATCCGAATGGACGGTATAGGATGAATTGCAAGAATCTTAAAATGCTACTTTCAGTTTATTAAAGTGTAAGTATCAATTTCCTAAAGTTTAACTTTCAGTTTTTGAAAGTGCGTTGTTCGGTACCAAGCGGTGGGTAAAGTATCACCCCGTCGGCGTAATGCCGCTTGCGGATTTTGAAGGGGTGCCTTCCAGAGGGATACCCAGTTTAGAATTACCTTATGCGGGTGGCCTTCCTGGATACGTCCCCCTTCTGGCGGTACTCCTACGGCCCCACCCACCCCTTTAAGACGTACCGCCTGTTCCTGACCCAGAGGATGCAGGAGATGAAGGGCCTGATGGGGAAGGTGAGGAAGATTAGGCCGGAGGTGATACCGGAGGAGATGCTCCTCAAGTTCCATACTGCCGACTACCTGGAGGTCCTGAAGGCGGCCAACGATGGGGAATACAGGGACTACATGGCGGCGTACGGACTCGGATACGGGGACAATCCGGTCTTTCCCGGTATCTACGACTACTCCAGACTCGTGGCCGGGGCCTCCTATCTGGCGGCGAGGGCCGTAGCAGAGGGTGAGGTGGAGAGGGCCTTCAACATGGCCGGGGGACTCCATCACGCTATGCCCGACAGGGCCTCCGGTTTCTGCTACCTGAACGACCCGGTTATGGCCATCTACACCCTATTGGAACGGTACGATAGGGTCCTCTACCTTGACATAGACGCCCACCATGGGGACGGGGTGCAGTACGCCTTTTACTACGACGATCGCGTTCTCACCGTCAGTACCCACGAGAGCGGCCGCTACCTCTTTCCGGGTACGGGGTACGAGTACGAGATGGGCGAGGGGAGGGGGTACGGCTATACCCTCAACGTACCCTTCCCGCCAGGGGCCGGGGACGACGTCTATACCTACACCTTTGGCGAGGTGGTGGCACCGGCGGTTGAGCGGTTCCGCCCCGACGCCGTAGTCACGCAGCTCGGAGCCGACGCCCTCTCCGGAGACCCCCTGACCCACTGGAACCTGACCCTCAACTCCTACCTCCACGTCCTCCGCTACATACGGTCCCTAAACCTACCTTGGGTGGCATTAGGGGGAGGGGGATACCGTATCGGGAACGTGGTCAAGGCCTGGACGTGGGCCTTGGCCGTCCTATCGGATTCGGAGTTGGACGAGGGCGTCCCGGAGGAGTGGAAGGGGTTGGCAGAGGAGTACGGCGTAAAGTTGGAGAGTTTGGCCTTAGATGAGCCGACGGGGTCGGGTAAGGGGGTGTGGAACGAGGTGGAGAGGGTGGTGTCCTACCTGAAGGACAGGCACCCCCTACTGACACCCTGAACGCCCTTATAATATCCGCCTAAGGCTAAGGTATGACAATCCGAGTTGGGGGCGAAAAGGTCTCGACGGCGGGTGAAAGCCTGCCGGGTGCAGGCCGGGGTCGGGCAACCCCGTTACCAAGCCCAAAAACAAAATAAGTGCGAACGCTTCTTACGCTCTGGCGGCGTAATGACCGCCAGCCTCCCACGGGTGGCTTCCTGCCCGGCGCCCGATGGGGGGTCCCTTAGGGCAGGCCTCCTATCCCGGTCTTCCTCCTCTTCCGGGTTAGGAGGTATCAAAGAGGAGGCGTCCCGGTTTTACGGGAGAGGCCCCGATGCCCACAAGCCGGGACGTAAATGGAAAGAAGGGGCTAAGCCTGTAAAACACCCGGGGGCAAGTAGCCCGTTCGGACGCGGGTTCGATTCCCGCCGCCTCCACTTCCCTTTCAGGCGCCCCAGTAGCTCAGCAGGATAGAGCGGCGGCTTCCTAAGCCGTAGGTCGGGGGTTCGAGTCCCTCCTGGGGCGCTTTTTTTATTGGTACCTGACCAGGACGGAGGGAGAGGAGCGAAGCCCCTCCCTTATCTCCACCAGTTCCTCCGGTGTAATGGAAGAGTAGAGGTCCAAGCTCTCCCGGAGGGTGGGGACCTGACCGAAGAGGTAGGATGTGAGGGCTATATTGACGCTCACGCTCTCCGCCTCCTCGTAGCTGAACACGAACTCGCTCTTAAACATCCGCTTCACCCTCCTTAGGACGTCCTCCCTCGGTACGAAGGTGGTTATGGCCTCCTCTATCTCCCTCCTCGGTACGTCCCTATCCGGCTCCACCTCCCCTATCACGGCGAAGACGTTTCCTCCCTCGTACTCGTAGTTCCTGACGTTGAAGGTGACGAGGCGACCTTCCTCTACGAGGGGCCACAGAGGGGAGGACCTCTCAAGGTCAAGGATGCGGGTGAAGAGGTTGAGGGCGGTGTTGTAGCGGAGGGAGGGTCTGCCAAGGCGGTAGGCGAGGACGAACCGCTTCGGTCGGCTCAACTTGACGACCACGTCCTTCCGCCACGGGTAGGGAGGGGGTCCGTGGTTGGGGGGCCTGACGTCCGGACCCGGCGGTATGGCACCGAAGGTTTCCTCTACCATCCTCTCAACCTCCTCGGTGGAGTGGGGAGATACTACGACCAGTAGGGCGTTGTTGGGGGTGTAGTGCAGCCTGTAGAACTCCATTACGTCCCCCAAGGTGAGGTTGGCCACGTCCTCCGGCCACCCGCTCACCGGGTTGGAGTAGGGGGAGTCGGGCCACAGGGCGGCGAAGACTTCCGTCCAGAGCCTCTCGTCGTCCTCGTTCTCGCTTAGGAGGTACTCCTCAAGGATTACGGACTTCTCCGCCCGGAAGTTGTTGAAGGTGAGGCCCGTCATCCTGTCGGCCTCCAACTCCAGTAGGTGCAACAGGCGGTTGGCCGGTACGACGGTGTGGTATAGGGTTATGTCCCTGTCCGTGAAGGCGTTGTCGTACCCACCCCAGGCCTCCACGTAGTCGCTGAAGGGACCGTACCTCGCCGTCCCGTTGAACATAAGGTGTTCTAGGATGTGGGCTATGCCCGTCTTCCCCACCTTCTCGTAGGCGGAACCTACCCTGTAGAGGAGGGCTATCCCTGATATGGCTTCGGGGTAGGGCTGATGATGGACCTTTAGGCCGTTCTTGAGCGTAAAGGTCTCTACCCTCTCGCTCCAGAGCATCTTCAGAAGTAGCCTTCCAACTTCCTCAACCTACGCAGGGCATCCTCCCTACGCCTGCCGGCCGGCAAGGACTCCACTATCTTTCGGTACACGTCCACCGCCTTCCTCCCCTCGGACTGCAGCTCGTACACGAGGCCGAGGTTGTAGAGCAACTCCTCGTTGTCCGGATGCTCCTTGAGGGCATCCTTGAGTAGCCTCTCCGCCTCGCCGTACCGGCGGTTCATTATGTAGAACTTCACCTCCTCAATGAGGTTCTCAACCTCCATAAGACTCGGATTCTAAGGGCGGTCTCCCTTCAGAATATCCGCTGGCTGCTCCCCGCAAAGAGGTTCAACCCACCGGTACCGTAGCCCACCAGGAAGGTGAAGCTGCCGAAGGGGGTGTAGAGCATACCACCGGTCCCACCCACGGCCGCCCGGAGGGTGTCCAGACGCCCGGCGTCCAAAAAGAGTACGGCGGCAAGACCCCCCTCAACGAGGTGGGAGACGAAGGGTAGGTCCTCAAAGAGGAGGTACCTGACCTCAAGGGAGGCTACGTCCCGCTCGGCCCCGACGAGTCGGTTGGGAGGGTAGCTACCCCTCACGACCTCGGAGGTCCCTACGAAGGGCAACCGGAGATAGACCGGCAGTTCCCCGAAGACCCTCCATACGGAGAGGAACGGGACCACCGTCAGCCTGCCGAAGGTGCGGTACCCCTCCCAGTCCGTACCGTACACCCAGGCTGCGAAGTCTCCCGTGTAGGATACCATTCCCACCCTCCACAGGTACCCCCTGCGGGGGTAGGATTCCCAGTCCCGTACGTCCCGGTAGAGGTGGGCCTCCAACGAGAGGAAGCGGTCGGGGTCCCCACCGTATAGTAGGTGGGTGCTATCGGAGGTAACCTCGCTCCCCAGAAAGCCCATCCGTAGTTGCCACCCACCCTTCAGGCGGCCCCTGAACCTCACCTTGAGGAAGTACCGGTCTATGGGCATTCGGTATATGAAGGACCTGTAGGACTCCTTCCCCCCCTCAACGGAGAGGACGTTCTCAACCATCCTGTGGGTGGGAGTACCCCAACCCGCCGTTAGGATCTTGCGGCTGCCCGCGGCGGCGAGGAAGAAGAGGTGTTCCCCCTTGCCCCTGAAGTTGCTGTGCTGGACGCCCAGACCGAGGCTGAACTCCGTCGTGGATACGTTGACGTAGGGGAAGGGGTAAATGTACCACGTCTCCTTCACCTCTATCTTCAGGACACCGTTGCTGTCCTCCACGCTCACACCCCTGAAGAGGCCGAGTTGCCAGAGCCGCCGCTTTACGGTGTAAAGGAGGGAGTCCGTCAGGGTGTCTCCGACCTTAACCCCAGCGTACTTGAGGATGTAGTCCGTAGATGTCCATCTATTCCCAAAAACTGCGATACTATCAATAATCTGGGACGAAATTAAGAGAAAAAACATCCCTCTCGTACCCTAAACGTACCAAAAACTCCTCGTACTTTGGGTTCTCCCTCGTAAGATAGACGTGGACGAAGAACTCCCCTCCCTCCCTGCGGAGGTGTTTGAAGAGGATCTCGGCGGGGTCTACGATCTCAACCTCCGGCCTCAACTCCCTTATTACGGGGATGAGGACAGGGTAGTGGGTACATCCGAGTACCAGGACGTAACTCCCTTCGGGAAGGAGGGAGTTGAGGTAGGCCCTCACCACATCGTCGTCCCAGTGTCCCTCCTCTATGAGCAATGCCAACTCCGGGGCGGGTATCCCCTCCGCCTTGAGGGTCCTCTGGTAGTACCCGGACTCTATGGTGGCCCTCGTGCCGATTACGACGATCCTCCTATCCTTCGGAGGCGTGTAGAACTTTACCCACTCGGTTATGCCGTATATAGGGACGTTGAAGCGGCTCCGGAGGGATCCGAGGGCGTTGGCGGCCATCGTGTTGCAAACGATGAAGATCTCCTCGGCGCCCATGTCAAGGAGGAAGGAGACCGCCCTCTCCGTAAGGGCCACTATCTCACTCCTCGGCCTGGCACCGTAGGGCTGGTGTTTGAGGTCGCCGAGATAGATTACCTCGCCGCCGGAGTACTTTCGGAACTCACGGAGGGATACCAAACCTCCAAGGCCGGAATCTAAGAATCCGAACAAAATAAGCGGGCCCGGCAGGACTCGAACCTGCAACCCCCCGGTTAACAGCCGGGTGCTCTGCCTGTTGAGCTACGGACCCGCGAGGTGGATATTATAAGGGCGATACGGAGGGCGATGCGGGGGTAGAATACCCCCTATGGAGTTCAGGGATCTGGAGGAGTTCCGAGAGTACGTGAGGGACGTAGCCGAGAGGTACGTCCGCCCTAACGCTATGAAGGTGGATCTTGAGGACCGGTTCACGCGGGAGAGCGTTAAGGCTGTCTTCAACGCCGGCCTTGGCAGGATAACCGTCCCCAAGGAGTACGGCGGTCTCGGCCTCCCGACCCGCTACTACGCCGTCTTCATAGAGGAGCTTACGAGGGTATGTCCCTCCACGGCCGTCACCTTCGCCGTTACCTCTGGCCTCGTCGTCAACTTCCTAAACAACTTCGCCGGGGAACACCTGAAAGAGAGGTACCTCCCCGGCCTCGCCACGGGTGAGTACATCGGGGCCTTCGGTCTCACGGAACCGTGCTGCGGGTCTGACGCGGGAGCCTTGAGGACGCGGGCGGAGGAGGTTGAAGGGGGGTTTCGGATAAACGGCCAGAAGCAGTTCATCACGAACGGTTCCGTCGCCCACTTCGTGATAGTGATGGCCAAGACCGACCCGGAGAAGGGCAAGAGGGGGATAAGCGCCCTGTTGGTACCCACCGACTCCGAGGGTTTCCAAGTCCTGAAGGACGAGGACAAGATGGGGTGGAGGGGTTCGGTAACCAGCGCCTTGGCTTTTGACGACGTCTTCGTCCCCAAGGAGAACCTCATAGGGGAGAGGGGGGCGGGCCTCAAGTACGCCCTCGCCTCTTTGGACGCCGGTAGGGTGGGGATAGCCGCTATGGGTGTGGGTACGGTGGCCAGGGCCTTGGAGTTGGCTACGGAGTACGTCAAGGCCAACGGCCTCCAGCACGACGAGTACTACTCCTTCAGGGTAGCCGACCTCTTGAGTATGTTGGAGACCAGCCGCCTCTACACCTACCTAGCGGCCGACATGAAGGACACGGGCAAACGCTACACCAAGTACGCCGCCGTCGCCAAGTTGGTAGCCTCGGAGTATGCTATGAAGGCCGTAGATATCCTCCTTGACATCCTGGGGCCGGAGGGGGCCGTATGGGGTGAGGCGGAGAGGCTCTGGAGGGATACCAAGATACTGGAGATAGGGGAGGGTACGAGCGAGGTACAGCGGTTGGTCTTAGCGAGGCACCAGCTGGCCTGATGCGACGTTAGAATACGGAGTGAGGATCTGGAAGGTGGGCTTTGTCCTCCTCCTCGTTGGGCTTGGCAGTTTAGGGATTTTATACCTCTTCGTGGAGGGCCTAAGGCGGAATCCGAGGACGGTGAGGGAGGAGGCTCCGGCAACACCTACGGCGGAGAGGGTGGATACCTCGGATAGGTGGACCTACGAGGATCTACCCAAGGAGTGGCCCGAAGCCCCGGATCCGAGCCTCGCGAGGGAAGGGGAGGAGCTTTTCCAGACGAGGGGGTGTAGGGTGTGCCACACCGTCGGTGAGGGGGACCTCGTCGGTCCCGACCTGAAGGGGATAGACAGGGTGAGGGACTACCGCTGGACCCTCCTGATGCTCCTTAGACCCGACAGCATGCAGAGGTACGACTCCGTGGCGAGGGACCTCCTGAAGAGGTACGGCGTCCAGATGCCCGACCAGAGGCTGACCTTGAGGGAGGCGGAGGCTATACTCCACTACATCCTACTCAAGGGCAGAGAGAACTGACTCTCCTTTAAAATCAACGTCCCATGGCCGAAAAGCGTAAGAAGGTCATCCTGTCCGGTATGCGACCCACAGGGCGTATGCACATAGGACATCTGGCCGGTGTCCTTACCAACTGGGTGAAGCTCCAGGACGAGTACGAGTGCTACTACGAGATAGCCGACTGGCACGCCCTGACGGACGACCCTACGAAGGCGAGGGAGGTAAATTCCAACGTCTTAGGTATGGTCAGGGACTGGTTGGCCGTGGGAATAGATCCCGAAAAGGCTACGGTTTTCCGCCAGTCCTACGTACCGGAACACACGGAGTTGCACCTGGCTTTCTCTATGCTCGTCTCCGTGCCGAGACTCCTTAGGAATCCCACCTTCAAGGAGAAACTCGCCGAGTTGCGTAAGAGGAAGGGCTACACCAAGATGCAACTGAAGGTTGAGGAGTTGGAGGTGGAGAAGGAGCTCCCCCAGATCCTGAAGTTCGTCAGGGAGGAGGACGAGGAAAAGGCCGAGAGGATGTTGAGCAGCGTAATAAACCGGACGAAGGAGGAGGTCCTTGAGAAGATAACGGGCGAGGTTTCCTTAGACGAGGCCGCCATTCCCTCCGAGGTGTCCTACGGCCTGCTCGGTTATCCCGTCCTTCAGGCGGCCGACATCCTCCTGTACAAGGGGGAGGTGGTACCCATCGGGGCGGACCAGCTACCCCACCTGGAACTAACCCGTGAGATAGCGAGGGACTTCAACCGTACCTACGCCCCCATCTTCCCTATACCGGAACCCCTCCTGACCGAGACGCCAAAGATACTGGGGACGGACGGGAGGAAGATGTCTAAGTCCTACAACAACGCCATATTCCTTAGCGACCCCCCGGAGGTGATAGAGAAGAAGGTCAAGTCCAGCATAACCGACCCCATGAAGGTGCGAAGGAACGACCCCGGCCGTCCGGAGGTGTGTCCCATCTTCCATATGCACAGGGTATTCAACCGGGAGGAAGTGGGCGAGATAGAGAGGGCCTGCCGGGCCGGGGAGTTGGGTTGTGTGGCCTGTAAGAGGAGGCTGACGGAGGTCCTTATAGAGAGGCTGACGCCCATAAGGGAGAAGGCCCAAAGCTACAGCGACGAGGACGTCCTACAGGTGATCGTAGAAGGCTCCAAGAGGGCTAAGGAGGTGGCGGAACGCACTATGGAGGAGGTAAGGGAGGCCATATTCCGCCCGTGAGGGTGTCCGTAGTGATACCTACCCTTAACGGGGAGAGGACCCTACCCGCCCTCCTACGGTCACTACGCAGCCAGACGGTTGAGACTGAAATAATCGTCATAGACTCCTCCTCCGATGACTCTACGCCGGAGGTGGCGGAGAGGTGGGCGGACCGCCTGCTGCGGATAAGGCGGGAGGAGTTCAACCACGGCCTCACCCGGAACCTCGGTCTCCGTCTCGCCTCGGAGGACATCGTGGTCTTTATGTCCCAGGACGCCCTACCGGAGCGGGAGGACACCCTGGAGACCCTGATACGGCCCATAGTTGAGGGGGAGGTCGTCCTCGCCTACGCCCGGCACGTTCCCCCTCCCGGCACCCCTCCCCCGGAGGTATTCTTCCGGCTCTTCAGCTATCCGGAGAAGTCGGAGGTGAAGGACAGGAGTATGCTTCCTCGCTACGGCCTTAGGGCCTTCACGAACTCCAACGTCTGCGCCGCCTACCTCAAGGAGAAGCTCTTGGAGGTGGGGGGATTTCCGAGGGTGATACTCTCCGAGGACCTCTACGTAGCCGCCAAGCTCATACTGGCCGGGTACAGGACGATGTACAACGCCGAGGCCCGCGTCATCCACGCCCACACTTTCACCCCTTGGGGTATATTCCGGAGGTACTTCGCTATAGGAGTCTTCTACGCCGAGAACCGCTGGCTTAGGAGGTACGGAGGCAGGGGGGACACCCTCCGCTTCTTCTTGGAGGAGTTGATGTACCTCGCCGAGAACCATCCGCTGTGGATACCGTACGCCGTAGTTGAAAACGCCGCCCGGCTCTTCGGCCTACTCCTCGGATACAACCACCGTTTCCTCCCCCGCTTTCTCTTGCCCATCTTGAGTGGTTACCCCCACTACTGGAAGTAGCCACCCCGTACCCCCGTACAATCTTCGGATGCTCCTGTTAGTCGGCGTTTTACCGCCCTCCATAGACAGCATAAAGGAGACCGTGTATTTCCTCGCCTCCGACAGCCTTGAGGGGAGGTTTACGGGCAGCAGGGGGGAGAAGCTGGCGAGGGCATACATCGTCAGGAAGCTCAAGTCCTACGGCTACAACGTTAAGGTGCAGCCCTTTGACGCCCTCGTCTCCCTTGAGCCGCTGGCATACGAGAGGAGGTTCCTGATCTTCAAGAGGCCCCTGACCTACCTAAAGGTCGGGCGGAAGGCCTACGAACTCGGTAAGGACTTCCTGCCTTTGAGCTTTTCGGACGACGGCAGCGCCTCGGCGGAGGCCGTATTCGTAGGTTGGGGTATATCCGACAGCACCTACGACGAGTACGAGGGTTTGGACGTGAAGGGTAAGGTCGTCGTCCTCTTCCGCTACTCCCACCCTGACAGCAGCAAGTACGACCGTTTCGCCCCGATACCCGTAAAGCTCCGGATAGCGCGGGAGAAGGGTGCGGCGGCGGTTATCTTGGTCAATCCCCCGGATCACGAGGACGAACTCCGCCCCCTCCGGGCGAGGGACCTCCAGAACTCCGGCATCGTGGCCGTTATGGTGAAGAGGAACGTCGCCAGGGACATCCTCGGCACCTCCCTTGACAGCCTGTACGCCCGGATGGTCAGGGGGGAGAAGGTGGGCTTCCGGACGGGTAAGACGGTATCTGTGGGCGTGAAGCTCCGCAAGAAGTACGTGAAGACCGCCAACGTCATAGCCGTCCTCCCCGGCGAGAGTGGGAGGTGGATAGGCCTGGGCG
>WGAN01000030.1 GCA_015494805.1 Caldifarciminota bacterium | reverse complement strand
TGGGCAGGGCGGACGAGGTGATGAACGTGGCCGGACACCGCCTCGGTACCTACGAGATAGAGTCCGCCATAGTGGAGCATGAGGCCGTCAGCGAGGCCGCCGTCGTTGGCGTCCCGGACGAGGTGAAAGGTGAGGTACCCGTGGCCTTCGTCGTCCTGAAGGAGGGCGTCCAGCCCTCCGAAACCCTCACCAAGGAGATAAAGGGGATGGTCCGGGAGCTTCTTAGCCCCATAGCCGTACCCAAAGAGGTCGTCTTCGTCTCCAAGCTGCCCAAGACGAGGTCCGGGAAGATAATGCGCCGCCTCCTCAAGGCCGTCTTCCTCGGCAAACCCCTTGGCGATATAACCACCCTTGAGGACGAGGCCTCCGTGGAGGAGGTGAAGAGGGCCTACGAGCATCTGAAGGGGGAGATGGGGTAGCCTCACACCATCTGCCTCAAGATGGCGTCAAAGAGGTGGAGGTACTCCACCTTTACCCCTACCTTACCTTCCCTGATCTCAAGGAAGGCGGAGAGGGCCTTGAGCCGCTCCTCGCCGTACTCCCTGACGTACCAGGCGAGGGGTAGGTTGCCCGTACGGAGGCCGAGGAAAACCCTCTCCGTCTTCTCCCCTTCGGGGGTGAGGGGGTCGTACTCCCGCGGCGGTGGAAACTCCCTCAAGTAGCGGCTTAGGGAGGGTAAGTTCGTGTATCTCAACCTCTCCTCCGGGATGAAGGAGGAGGCCGAAGGGCCGAAACCCTTGTACCACTCCCTCCGCCAGTATATGCGGTTGTGGATGCTCTCGTACCCCGGTAGGGCGAAGTTGGAAAGCTCGTACCTGCGGTAGCCGAAGGCCGTCAGGACCTCCTCCCTTAGGAGGAAGAACCCCTGCAGGTCTTCCCTCTCCTTGAACCGCCCCTTCCTCAAGTAGTACCCGAAGAGCGTCCTCTCGTGAAACTCAAGGGCGTAGGCGGAGACGTGCTGCACACCGAGCTTGACAAGGGTCAGGAGGTCATCCTCAAACTCCCGGAGGGTCTGGCCCGGATAGGCGAATATGAGGTCGGCGTTCGTCGCAAAGCCGTAGGATAGGGCATTGAGGATGGCCCTTATACCCTCCTCCGGGGTGTGCCACCTGCCGAGGACCTTTAATCCCCTCTCGGAGAAGGTCTGGACACCGATGCTTATGCGGTTTATTCCGAGGCTCCTCCACGCCCGGAGGTTCTCCGGGGTGACGTCCTCCGGATTGGCCTCAAGGGTTATCTCAAGGGGAACCACCCTGTAGGCCCGGTAGATCGCCTTGAGGATCCTACCGAGTTGGGAGGGTTTTAAGAGGCTCGGCGTCCCCCCTCCAAAGAAGACGGTATTCACAACCCCACCGTCGGCCTCGTAGCCTATCTCCCTTATGAGGGCGAGGACGTACTCCTCCGGAACCTCCTTAGAGCGCCTGCGGTAGAAGTCGCAGTACGGACAGATACGGCGACAGTAGGGAACGTGAACGTACAGCCCCCTCAAGGGTGTATTCTAAGCGGAACAAAAAAAAGGCCCCTTCCGGGGCCAAGTGGTGGGGGAGGGATTTGAACCCCCGAAGGCTTACGCCACCGGGTTTACAGCCCGGCCCCTTTGGCCGCTCGGGTACCCCACCGCGAGTGCCTATTATAGGCGGGAAAGCGGAGAGGGAGGGATTTGAACCCTCGGTCCCCCGTTCAGGGGGACACGCGATTTCCAGTCGCGTCCCTTCGGCCGCTCGGGCACCTCTCCGTTTGAGGAGTGTATTTTAAGGCTGAACGGGGGGCGTGTGGGATGCCTGAAGACCCATCAACCGGGAATAGAATTTCCACCTATGCGTAGGTTGATTCTGCTGGTCGGGGTGGCGATGTTGGTATCGTGCGGTGGAAAGGAAAAGGAGAAAGAGACCTCCGCATCCCCCAAGAAAGGGACCTACACCGTCCTTATGCAGGCGGGGAACGTCTACCGCCGTATGGAGGTTAAGGCGGACAGGCTCCGCCGTTTTCCCTTCTACTTCACCCTGAAGGATCAGGACGGCAGGGAGATTAACCTGGCCGACCTCAAGGGTAAGATCCTCGTCGTCGGATACATCTACACCCACTGCCCGGATATATGCCCCTTCATCACGGACAACATGAAGCGGATCCAGAAGAAGATAAACGCTAACCCCGACCTCAAAAATCGGGTGGTCTTCCTAAGCATAACCTTTGACCCGAAGAGGGACACACCCCCTGTCCTGAAGGAGTACGCCAAACTCTACAAGGTGGACGAGAGCAACTGGCACTTCCTGACCGGGGACACCACGATAACGGATAGCATAATGAAACTGATGGGCATAGAGTACAGCATCCGCCCCGTCCCGGAGAGGAACACCTACTTCATAGACCACACCGACCGTATCCACGTCATAGACCCCAACGGCTTCGTGCGGGGCTACTTCGTCGGCAGCAGGGTGGAGCCGGACTCCGTCGTCCGGTTCGTCTCCGAGATAGCCAAGGGACAGGTTTAGAGGGCGGCTCCCACCGGAAGCATCTCCGCGAGGAGTACCCCCGTATCCCTATCCTCCCTCACCTTTACGGGTACTATTTCACCGACCCACCCCTCACCACCGAGGAAGGCCACCTTCAGGTAGTTCTCCGTCGTACCGTAGAGCATCCCGCCTTCGGCCTTCTCCACGTAGGCGTTCAGGACCCTACCGAGGAACCTCCTCCTGTAGGCCCGCCTCTTCTCGGCTATGAGGCTCTGGAGCCTCCTCATCCTCTCCTTCCTCTTGGGAGCGGGGACCTCCTTGAGGCCGTAGGCGGGGGTACCCGGACGGGGGGAGTACTCAAAGGCGTGGACGTACGCGAAGGGGTAGGCCTCTATCAGGCTAAGGGTCTGGGCGAAGTCCCCGTCCGTCTCCCCAGGGAATCCGACGATGACGTCCGTACCTACGGCCATGTCGGGGTTGAAGGAGTAGATGAGCCTTAGCTTTCGCTCGTAGAAGTCGCGGGTGTAGGGTCTGGCCATAGAGCGGAGGAGGGGGTCGCTCCCACTCTGGACGGAGACGTGGAGGTGGGGGCATACGTTCGGACGGCTCACCATCACCCTAAGGAGCTTTTCGGTTATGTGGACGGGGGATATGGAGGATATGCGGAAGCGCACGTTCGGGTACCTCTCCGTCAGGATGGCGAGGAGGTCGGCGAGGTCCATACCCCACTCCCTCCCCCAGTCCCCTATCTGGGTACCGGTCAGGGTTATCTCCTTGGTTATGGCGGAGAGCCTTTCGGCCTCCGTCAGGATCCTCTCAAGGGGGATGCTCCGGGAACTGCCCCTGGCGAACCTTATTACGCAGTAGGTGCAGGCGAAGTCGCACCCCTCCTGAACCTTAAGTATCCCCCTCGCCCTCGTGAATGCGTCCAAGGGATGGACATCCCTCACACCGAAGTACCTCAAGGTCTCCTCTACGCTCCCGCTGAAATGGGCCTCCCCGTACGGGTTGAGCTTGGCGGCGCATCCGGTATATACGACCTCCTTGCCCCTCTTCAGGTGCCGTCTCACCTCCCTACGGCTCTCCCTCTCCGCCTTGTGAGTGACGGCGCAGGAGTTCACCACCACAACGTCCGCCTTCTCCGGGTCATCCACCACCTCGTACCCCACCCTCCGCAGTTGGCTCTTCAGGAACTCCGTATCGTACTGGTTGGTCCTGCATCCGAAGGTCTTGAAGTATATCCTCCTTCCCAAAGCCCTCAATTGTAAAGCCGAAACGGGGGAGGCCCCCCGAATCTTACAACTTTAAAATAGCCAATCTTGAAGGTCTCCGTCATCGTACCCGCCTACAACGAGCGCGAGAACGTCCTCCCCCTCCTGCGGGAGTTTGACGAGTTCTTCAAGAGGCACAACCTAACCGACTGGGAGGTCATTTACGTTGATGACGGCTCGGAGGACGGTACATACGAGGAGGCCCTGAAGTACGCCCCCCAGTTCCCCTTCCTGAAGGTCCTCAAGCACGCCCGCAATCTGGGGAAGACAGCCGCCATAATAACGGGGTTTGAGAACTCCTCCGGGAGATATGTGGCCATCTACGACGCCGACCTCCAGTTCGTCCCCGACGACATCCTCCGTATGGTGCAGCTGATGGAGAGCGAGGGGTACGACATCGTTACGGGTAGGAAGGTGGGGAAGTACGAGAAGGCCTTCGTTTCCAAGGTCTATAACACCCTCAACCGGTGGCTCTTCGGCGTCCCCGTCTCGGATATGAACTCTATGAAGGTTATGAGGAGGGAGGTCCTTGAGGACATACCCCTCCGCAAGGAGTGGCACCGCTATATGGTGGCCCTCGCTTGGATGTACGGCTACTCGGTAGGGGAGATAGACATCACCCTTAGGCCCCGTAAGTACGGGCAGTCCAAGTACAGGGGGATAGGGAGGGTGTTCGTGGGGGTGGCGGACCTTCTGGCCGTATGGCTCTATACGACCTTCATACGGAAACCCCTCCTCACCTTCGGCAGCATCGGGACCATCTTCCTGACGGCCGGCCTGATAGTGGGGGGGGTGGGCATCCTCCTCCGCCTTCAGGGACACGGCTACAGGCCTCTCCTCTTCCTCGTCGTCCTCCTCCTCATCGTTGGGACGATGTTCTGGATACTGGCCCTCCTCGGTGAGGTCGTGGCGTCCATATACGACGAGGTCCGAAAGCTAAGGCATATGCTCAAGAGGATGCGGGGCAGAAACCCCTTATAATACCTCCCTGATGAGGATAAAAGCCGTTTCCTTTGCAGTACCGGTAGAGAGGTACGAGAAGGCCAAGGAGTACTTCCGCAAGCTGACGGGGGTTGAGCCGGAGGAGGAGGTCCTGAAGTTCCCGAAGATAAGGGTGGCCCGCTTTGAAGTGGGGGGCGCTACCTTGGAGGTTATGACACCTTCGGGTGAAGGCTCCCACATAGCCGGTTTCCTCAAGAGGCACGGCGGAGGAGTCGTATCCATAACCTTGGAAGGGGTAAAGGCCGAGAGGTTCGACGTCCCCCTTGAGGGAGGAGGCTTCCTCGCCCCGGAGTTCCTCGCCGGAACCGTCCTCAAGGTTGAGGGGTAGTCAGGGACGGGCCAGGACGGGAGGGTTGAGCTTCCCGCTCCTGCGCATCATATCCTTGAGAGCCATAGCCCAGGGTTCGGTTTCATCGTACAGGAACGTACCGGAGTGTAGGGTGTATCGGAGGTTGGACGGGGCGAACCGGTACCTCTTGATGAACCGCATGTAGTCGTAGATGGTCTTCAGCGGCCGTGGGCTTCCGGGGAAGATCTGGGGAGCCATGGCCCTCAACCCCTCCATCCCGACGCTCCTCATAATAGCGAGTACGATCAGGGCCTTCCGTCTGGGGAGGTGTATCTCCTCCAATCCCTTAAGTAGCCTAACTTTACCTCCGAAGGATACGTAGATCTCCCGGTTTCTAACCTTCCGCATATGCCACAGGAAACTGCTTAGGCCCATAAGCCCCTCGGGACATCGGCAATCGCACGTCTCGTCTAAGACGTGGGCGTTTACGATCCTTAGGAACCGTACGTACTCCGGTATCTCCTCCTCCGTTACGCCCAAACTCGGATCAAACAGGCTGCCGAGTATCCTCCCGATGGTGTATAGGTACCTCTCCCCGTCGCTGT
This sequence comes from Caldifarciminota bacterium, assembly GCA_015494805.1. Taxonomy (GTDB): domain Bacteria; phylum Hydrothermota; class Hydrothermia; order LBFQ01; family LBFQ01; genus JAADCS01. Next base: position 2,787 of record WGAN01000030.1, on the reverse strand, counting down.
TGAAGTTGTTTAACATCACCTCGTAGGTCAGGGAATCCCCCTCCATAAGGGCCGTCATCATCCTCCCTACTATGGCCAGACGCTTGGAGAACGGATGAAAGAGGACAAAGCGGAACCTACCCGGCTTAAAGATCTTAACGGCCGATATAACGTCCCCCCCTACCCCACGGTTTATACCGAGATAAACCTCCATAGGTCCCCTCAACCTCTTTAGGATGCCCTCCGGTATAACGTACATCCTTCCCATCACCGTAAGTACCTGGACGTACATAGAGTGCATCAACTCCGGTGAAAACTCCTTCCGGATAAGTTCCTTGTTCTCCTCCAAGATCTCCAAGGCCGTACGGGTATCTCCCCTGTAGTAGAGGTGATAGTAAAACGACTCAAGGGGACTTTCGGGTTTCTTTAGAGGTTTCATGGCAAGGAAGTCCAACATAAATTGCAACCATCTTATATCTCTGTCATTTTCTCCAAAATGTTTGGTGTAAATTTTTAGATAGGTTTTCACTTTACCCAATTTCATATTGAAAAAGTAAAACAGCATAATGGCCTTAAGTCCATTTCTTATCGGAGAACCTCTCTTGATGGACTCGAGTACCTCCCTCTCCAATCTACGGAAGTCGTTATAATCCCACATAACCTACGGATTATAAACGGGACCACCCCACCTATGGGGGGCGCCGGGACGACCGTAGAATACGCCGTAATGGTGAGAATAGTCGGTCTTGGGGCGTACGCACCGGAGGGTAAGCTCTCCAACTCCGACTTTGAGAAGTTTATGGACACCGACGACGGATGGATAACCAGTAGGAGCGGTATAAAGTTCCGCCACATCTCCTCCCCTGACGAGGTGACCTCCGACCTCGCCGTTAAGGCCTCCGAGAAGGCCCTCCGTAGGGCGGGCGTATCTCCCGAAGATCTGGATATGGTGATAGTGGCTACCTCCTCCCCGGACACCCTCACCCCCTCCACGGCCTGCATCACGGCCGCCAAGCTCGGAGCAGGTAAGGTCCCCTGCTTTGATATAAGCGCCGCCTGTCCCGGTTTCCTCTACGCCCTTGAGGTGGCCTCTGGACTCATCGGGACGGGTAGGTACAGGTACGTCCTCGTCGTAGGGGTGGAGTCCGGAACCAAGTTCATAGACTGGTACGATAGGGGTACCGCCGTCCTCTTCGGCGACGGCGCTGGGGCGGCCGTCCTCACCGAGGGCGATGGGGAGTACGGGATACTGGCCACCTACCTTCAAGGGGACGGAAGGCTTGGGAACCTCCTCAAGATAGAGGTCGGGGTAGCCTACCCTCCGGGAAGCTGGGGGGTGCGGATGAAGGGAAGGGAGGTCTTCAGGAACGCCGTACTGCAGATGGGGGAGGCCGCACTGGAGGCCCTCCGCAGGGCGGGGATGCGGGCGGAGGATATAGACTGGCTTGTACCCCATCAGGCCAACCTCCGTATCATAGAGGCGACACGGCAGCGGCTTGGCCTACCGCCCGAAAAGGTGTACGTGAATATAGGGGAGTACGGCAACACCTCCGCTGCTTCCATACCTCTGGCCTTAGACGAGATGATAGAGAGGGGCCTCCTCAAGAGGGGGGACAACGTCCTCGCCGTCTCCTTTGGAGCCGGCTTTACGTGGGCTTCGGCCCTCATAAGGTGGGGTTAGAGCGGCGACGGAAGGGTAGATACACGTACCAAAGGAAACCGAGGAGGGAGAGGAGGGGAGGTAAGAGGAAGCCGAAGGCTACAAATGGGGTTTTTCCTCGGTATACCGGCACATCCCCCACTATCACACCCCTCGTGTAGAGGGGAAGCTCCTTCAGCACCTTACCGTCGGCGTCTACGATGGCGGATATCCCCGTCTTCGCCGCCCTCACCATAGCCCTACCCGTCTCCACGCTGCGGAATATGCCGAGGTAGTAATGCTCCTTAGGGCCGATGCTCCTACCGAACCACCCGTCGCTGGTTATCACCGCGAGGAGGTCCGCCCCCTCCCTGGCCAACCTCCACCCTACGTAGGGGAATATGGACTCGTAGCAAATCATCACCCCCACCCTTATACCGTCGTAGGGGACGGGATGGAAACCCTCTCCCCTGCTGTAGTTCCCCTGTCCGAGGTTGATATCGCGGATAAACTGCGGGAGGTACTCGTAGAAGGGGTAGTTCTCACCGAAGGGGACGAGCCTCACCTTGTCGTAGTGTCCGACCACCCGGAGGGAGGTATCCACCAGGACAGCCCGGTTGTAGAAACGGAGGCCACCCGGTCCCCTCTCCACACCGGCCGTACCGAAGAGGAAGGGGGCGCCCGTCTCCCTTACGATCCTCTCCACCCAGGTCCTCGCCCTCTTGGAGTACCTGTAGGCGCCGGGAAGGGCCGACTCCGACCCGAATACCATATCTACCTTTTTACCCCGGAGCCGCCGCAGTAGGTAGGAGTATGCGGAGTCCACCTCTTGCCACTCCTTGGGGTCGTACGCGAGGCGGGGAAGAACGTTGGGCTGCAGTACGGCGACCCTCAACTTACCTACGGGCCTTCCGGGGGAATAGACGGCTCCCCAAACCAGTCCGAGGGCGAGGAGGAGGGCCACCCACAGCCACCGCCTAAGGTAGAGGAGGACCCCCACCAGTACGACGAAGAAGGATAGGAGATATACACTCCCTATGGCGGCGAGGGGGAGGAAGGGGGAACGGAGGAGGCTCTCGCCGAGGGGGGTCCAGGGGTAGGAGAGGTCCCCCAACATCTCCCCCCTCCAGAACTCCCACATCACCCATACGCTCGGTGCGAATACGGTC
>WGAN01000029.1 GCA_015494805.1 Caldifarciminota bacterium | reverse complement strand
TAGCGCCTTGGATCTCCGCGCCATCACGACCGAAGCGCTCGCCTTCGCAGACTGGCTGAAACGCCTGTCCGAGGCTTATCTTAGCGACGAAGAGGGCGATGGTCAAGAATCCTGAACTCCTACGCCGCTTTGAGAGGGAGATGATCCGTCGCAGCAAACTCACCCCGGAGGAGGTCTGGGAGCTGTACGACCACATGCTCGCGTGGGCCAAGGAGATCGGCGTTTTCCCGCCGAAGGACCCTCTTGAGGGCATAGAGGTTGATATAAAGATAGCGAGGGTTCTAAATGCGGTTAAAGGAACTCCTTTGGAGGATAGCGAAGATGATGGAGACGCTTAACGTACCCTATATGATAATCGGCGGCCAGAGCGTTGCCGCTTATGGAGGACCGAGATCCCCAAGGAACGAGGTATATATAAACGCCTCAAACATCCGTACCGACGAGGTTCCGGCCAACGCCGATGGGTGGGGACGCTTGAGAAACAAGGAGGAATTGAAATGAGAAGGGGAAGGAGACGGCACAACAATAGAGGGCCAAACAATCGGCAGCCAAGAGAGTACAGGTTAGAAACTAATATGATAATCGGGAACAAAACAGTTGGAACGCCGGTAAGTATAGAAACCGATATAAGCAAAATTAACGATAACGAAATTGTAAGGAAAATTAGACAAACGCTAAAAGATCAACTCCCTAAAAAATTCAACGACCTAAGCCCCTCAAACCTATCCTTACTCTTATCAAAATTCCTGCTTGTCTCGGCCTTTGAAGTCAGCATAAGGGATACGCAGAACCGAGGCTCTACCAGAAGTGTGAAGCGGCTATACGAGAATTTCAAAGCCACCTACCTTAAGGCTGTGCTGGAGCATGGAGAGGTGTTTGAGGAGATGAAAGCCGCATCCTCCAAACTGGAGGAGGCTGTACGGCTGATAAAAGACAACCTAACCAAAAATTACAGGTTTGAGGAGGTTCTTGATAAGGATTACACCACCTCCTCCCGCCTCATCGTTGGCCTCGGTGCAGCCCACGCCCTTGAGACCTCCATAACCCTTCACCACACCTACGGAATACCCTACATTCCCGGCTCCTCCTTCAAGGGCGCCGTCCGAGCCGTAGCCTTCTGGAGGATAGTTGAGAAGTGGAAACACCTTGATGAGAAACGCATTCTTGACGAAAAGGGACAAGATTTTATCATCTATATCACCCAAAAGGAAAACGGAAACCAAAAAAGTCCCCTTGAACAGCTACAAGACGCCTTCAACGGCTCCCCCATCTGGAGCGAAAAGAAACCCAAAATCTTAGAAGAACTTCCGGAGGAGGCTCAAAAACTCATCGCCCGCTACCAGCTATTGTTCGGAGTTGCGGGATTCAAGGGGCTTCTGACCTTCCTTGACGTTTATCCGAAGTTAGAGGGCGATGCCAAAGTACTTGAGATGGACGTTATGACACCTCATTATGCCCCGTATTATCGCGATCCACAAAATAACCTTCCCGCCGACTGGTACAATCCTACCCCTATACCGTTCCTGACGGTGAAGCCGGGGGTACCCTTCAGGGTGGTGGTCCTCTACGACGAGTGGAGGGCCAGGCTACTCCAGAGCGACGAGGCTCTAAAGCCGTACGCAGGTCTCGTGAAAAACTTGGATGAGGCAAGAGAGGACGTAGAATCGCTTATAGAGGATGCCTTCACAGACCTTGGCATAGGGGCGAAGACGAGGCTCGGATACGGGAGGTTTAGGGATGCGTAAGATCCTCATCCTCCCTTGGGGGAGTCCTTGGGGCTGGAAAACGGTTAAGTACGCCTACGAAGGGAACAGTCTCCTTTCAAAGACCACCCTTCCCCTGCTTTACGAGGTCATAAATCCTGATAGAGCAGTGATAATAGCCCTTGATTCACTGGCGAAGCAGGGGGAGAACTACAGAGAAATCAAACACAACGCCAGAACAGATATTCTGCACTTTCTATGTCTGAACTCCCCACAGGTTCCAAACGAAAAGGTGGAGGTTGTAATATCCTACTCCGTCGGTAAGTTTAGAAATGCCCCCTTCTCCTTTGATAGGGACCTATCGGACTTCTACCCCCACATCCTGTGGGAACTTGGGAAGCATATCTGGGATGTCGCTAAAGGCTCGGATAAAGTTGAAATTTACCTTGACCTCACCCACGGCCTCAACTTCATGCCCACTCTCGTATATAGGGCCGTACGTAAGCTCGGAAGCATCCTCTCACTGACGAAAGACGTCAGACTCGTCGTCCTTAACAGCGAACCGTTTCATACCGAGGGGCAGGAGAGCCACATACACACCGTCTCGGACGTCTATCTTAGGCCCTACTTCCTGATAAGGAGGATTGCCGAAGATATTGGGGATGATGGCAGTAATACGGAGTTCCTCGTTGATAGGAACGATAACAATAACGGGATCTCGGCGAAGGCATTGGGCTTCCCAAATATAACGGAACTGGATGCGTTCTCCGCCTCCGTACAGAACGGGTTCCCGGTGGGAATATTCCACTTCTTCCCGGATACCATTACCTTGGAAAGGGCTATAATAAGCACTTTCCGGGCGTATGAAAGTAAGACCAAACTGGACAGAGAAGAGGTGAGAGCTAAATATCGTTTTGAAGGAAAGTTCTCAAATGTTCTTCAGGTATATTTCCTTTCTAAGGTGATTTCTGAAAAGATACCCGATTATGGCGACCAATGGAACTTCAAGGGTGATGGGGTTAAATGGGAGGATGTTAAAAACTTAGTGAAGGAAATTTATGAAAACAAGCTTGAGAGGTTAAATGCTATAATCAAGCAGCAGATAGATAAAACAGATAAGGTTATAAAATCATATGAGAATGAATGGAAAAGTCTCTTTACTGCTTGCTCTAATAGGGTTTGGATACCGCAGATATACGATGGGGAGAATAGGTTTAACAAAGATAAAAACAGTGCATATAAAAAATTGAAAGATTTTTCATGTTCCTGTGTTAATGATCAAAAGCAGAACAGAAAACCTTCGGTTATGAAAAGACACTTCATCGCCCATTCCGGCTTGATTCACGGTACGTACATGGTGTCCGTTCGGAATAATGAAATTTACGTTAGATATTGTGATAAAGTTGAGATACGAGAGGAGAAGAATCCAAACAAATTACTAAAAGATTACAACATTACCCGCCTCATCCAAGAAACCCTGGAGGAGTAGCCATGAACAGCCCCATAAAGTTCTCCTTAAACCTCAAGGAAGACAGGGCGATTTTGGAGTTTGAGCTGGCGAGACCCCTAGTCCCCCATGACCTCAAGTTGGCCACCCCTCCCGACCCCGTCAAAATGGGCTTCGCAGACCGCCTACTCATAATCTCCGGCAGGGGGCCGATATGGTTCTACGGGTACCTCCTTGAGTACTACCACCCCGTCAAAGCCGTCGCCTTCTACGACCCTCGCCTCAACGGGGCCGTCGTAGTGGCGTCCCACACGCCGGAGTACGAGGTAGGAGAGCTGGTAAAACTTTAGGGGGTTATGGACGTCATAAGGAGGTGGGTCAGGAGGCTGGATCTGTGGAAGGCCACCTTTATGCTGGTGGTCAACGTCATCCTCATCCTCCCCCTTCCGAGGGTAAGTTCTTCTATCGCGATACTACCGATTTTAGGCGAATTTTTGTATAAAATTTGTCATATATACAGCATTATACATTTTATATGCCTATTCTGCATCATCCTACTCCTAACCGCTTGCCTCCTGCTCAAGCGTCCCAACGTCAACTTCAGACGCATAGTCTCCTCCCTCCTCGGTGGAGACATCGGGACCCTCTTCGGGTGGGTGACGATGGTGTGGGCGGTCGTATATCTCGGATGGATTACGGACTACCTGCGGGAGGGTTATCCTCTCGCCTCCGCCATATCGGCCGAGATGTTCCTCATAAACCTCCTGCTGTTCATGTGTCTGATGGCCAAACCGGAGATAAAGGGGTGGGGGAAGGTTGAGCCGGATCCGAAAAAGGTCCTTATCCTTCCCCTGTCAAATCCAAACTTGGATAGGCTAAGGGACGTACCAGAGGAAATTAGGAAAGAAATTAAGGACAAAAAGGAATATTACACCGTCTTACGCTGTTTGATAGAACGCTTCGTTTATAACCGCGACAAGTGCCAGATAGGTCGTTGTACCGTTGAAGTATCCAAATTTGACAGGTTCAACTGGAAGGTGGGCGCCCTATCAATTGCCCATCACTTTCCGGAGCTTGAGAGGGTATATTTGATAACCAGCGATAAGTCCAGCCCGTACTTTGACGAATTCGCCAAGGGTGTCAGGGAATTTTTCAAGGCATCCGGTAGGAAGGGGATAGAGGTTGAAGAGGTCGGTCCTCTGGACTTTGACGACTACCTCCAGATACTTCGGCGACTGGACGAAACTTTGATGAGGATAAACCGCCTTGGATACAGGGATACGGACATCTCCTTCAACATCTCCGGAGGGACGTCGGCCGTCACGGCGGCCATCATAATAGCGGCCGTCAAGGAGGGGAGACAGATTGAGTACCTTGAGCAGAGTACGGGAAGCAGGCTCCTGCGGATAGACGTCTCCTTCTTACAGGTGAAGGCATTCTTAGGTGAGGATTAATGGAAATGTGTGTCATTTTTGCAAAAATTTTGTTATAATACAACCTCATCCCGGCTCCGTACCGACTACGCATCCCCCGATGCCATCGTCCCGCTTACAATTCCCACCATGGATAAGACGGTCAGGACGAGATTCGCCCCCTCACCGACAGGGTACCTCCACGTGGGCGGGGCCCGGACGGCCATATTCAACTACCTCTACTCCCGCCACACCGGTGGGAAGTTCCTCCTGCGGATAGAGGATACCGACAGGCAGAGGTACAAACCGGAGTGGGTGGACGCTATACTTGAGGGCCTGAAGTGGCTCGGCCTTGATTGGGACGAGGACGTGGTCTTCCAGAGCGAGAGGCTCCAGAGGTACCGGGAGGTGGCCGAGGAGCTCATAAGGAGGGGGAAGGCCTACAAGTGCTACTGTACCCCGGAGGAGTTGGAAGCCGAGAGGGAGGAGGCCAGAAGGAAGGGCATACCCTACAGGTACTCCCGCAAGTGCCTGCACCTGACGGAGGAGCAGAGGAGGAGGTACGAGGAAGAGGGACGCAAGCCCTCCATAAGGTTCTACGTCCCCGATAACCTTGACATAACCTTTTATGACCTCGTCCACGGGGACATAACCTACAACACCAACGACCTCGGCGGGGACTTCATAATCGTCAGGTCCGACGGTTTCCCCACGTACAACTTCGCGGTGGTGGTGGATGATCACGATATGGGGATGACCCACGTTATAAGAGGGGACGACCACATCCCCAACACCCCCAAGCAGATCCTCATATACCAGGCTATGGGATGGGAGATACCGGAGTTTGCCCACCTCCCCATGATACTGGGACCCGACCGCCAGAAGCTCTCCAAGAGGCACGGCTCAACCTCCCTTGAGGAGTTCAGACTTCAGGGGGTGCTGCCGGAGGCCCTCTTCAACTACCTCCTTCTTCTCGGGTGGTCCCCCGGCGGGAACAGGGAGATAATAAGCAGGGAGGAGGCCATAAGGCTCTTTGACATAAAGGACGTCAACAAGTCTGCCGCCGTCTTTGACCACAACAAGCTCTACTGGATGAACTCCGAGTACATCCGCGCCCTTCCGGACGAGGAGCTTATCCGCCGGCTCAAGGAGTACAACGAGTACCTGAAGGGGAAAGGGCAGGGTTATCCCGTATCTGACGAGCATCTACCTATCTTGGTCAGGCTCTTCAAGGAGAGGGCAAAGACCCTGAAGGACTTCTTTGAGTACGGGGTCTTCGTCTACAGGGAGGACTACCCCTACGACCCGAAGGCCGTTAAAAAACGCCTGAAGGACCCCAATATCTTCACCTACCTGAAGGGTCTGGCTGACAGGTTGGAGGCCTTAAAGGAGTGGAAGGAGGAGAAGATTGAGGAGGTACTACGGGCGTACGCCGACGAGCTGGGGGTAAAGCACGCCCTTCTCATCCACGGCAGTAGGGTCGCCGTCTCCGGCATGGCCGTTGGCCCCAGCCTCTTCCTCCTCCTTGAGGCCCTCGGTAAAGAGAAGGTCCTGCGCAGGTTGAGGGAGGTGGAGGAGAGGGTTAAGGCTGCGAGGGAAGGGTAGCCTAAAAGCGTAGATACGGGCGTATCTTCTTGAGTTTCTTGGGGCCTATTCCCTTTACGTCCAGCAGATCCTCGGCCTTCCGGAAGGGTCCAAAACGTTTCCTATGCTCTATTATCCTCTTCGCCAACTTCGGGCCTATACCCGGTAGGGAAACCAGTTCGGAGATGCCAGCGTTGTTGATGTTGACGGGATGGGGCCTGCTACCCCGCCTCATATATAACTTACGCTCGTACAGGAAGTAGGTAGTATCAACCGGGGGGGACTCCCGCGGAGGGGAGACCTGCTCCGCCTCGTAGGTACGGTAGTCCATAGGGCGGCCCGTACACCCGCGGTAGATGGAGTAGCCTATCCCTATCAACCCCAAAACTGCTACCACCATCGCCCCCTTAACCTCCGAAGGGGAGGGGGTTATTAGCGTCTTCAGGTATCCGAAGAGATCGCGACACATACCCCCACCACCACCCCTGCGGCGTGCGATACGGAGAGGAGAAACCGCGTCCCCTTCGCCAGTTCCTTGGCCCTACCGTAGAGGACGGCCCTCGGAGGCTCCGTCTTTCCGCCCAATATCTCAACATCCCTCCACCTGATACCACCGCTTAAACCGGTACCCATAGCCTTGAGGATAGCCTCCTTGAGGGCGAACTTACCGGCCAGATTCTCCAGAGAGTACGCTCCATCCAGTTCCCTTTCCGTGAACAGCCTAAGTTTCAACCTCGGCGTCCTCGCCAACCTTTTGCCAAACTCATCAACGGAGAGGACGTCTATCCCTATCCCCTTTACCAAACAACCTTAAGGGCAACTGCTATGAACAGGTTGAGGAGGGCAAGGGGCAACAGCACCTTCCAGGAGAAGTGCATGAGCTGATCGTACCTAAGGCGGGGGAGGGTCCAACGGATCCACACGAATAGGAAGAGGAAGAAGGCCACCTTGAGGAGCATCCAGTGGACACCGGGGAAGAGGTTCCAGCCCGGAAGGGGACCGTACCAACCGCCCATAAAGAGGACCGAGACGGCGGAGGAGGCTATGACCATATTGGCGTACTCACCGGCGAAGAACCAAGCGAAGCGGAGGGAGGAGAACTCGGTATGGTACCCACCCACCAACTCCGACTCGGCCTCCGGTAGGTCAAAGGGGAGACGGTTGGTCTCGGCGTAGGTGGTTATCAGGAACACCATAAAACCGATGAACTGTGGAACGGCGAACCAGACGACCTTCTGGGCCTCTACGATATCAACGAGGGAGAGGGACCCGGCCCCTATGGCCGGGCCGAGGGCAGCGAGAACCATAGGTATCTCGTAGGATATTATCTGCGACGTTGAGCGGAGACCTCCGAGGACGGAGTACTTACTACCGCTGGATAGACCTCCGAGTATCACGCCGTAGCCTGCTATGGAGGTGGCCGCAAGGAGCCAGAGGAGACCGAAGTCGGGATTGCTTATCCACAGACCCGGACCGTAAGGTAGGACGGACATGGCTATTATGGGGGCAGCGAAGAGGATGCCGGGGGCCAAGAAGTGGAGGAGCTTATCCACCCTATCCGGCGTAATCTCCTCCTTAAAGGCCAACTTCAATACGTCTGCTACGGGCTGAAGGAGTCCAAAGGGACCTACGACGTTGGGGCCTATACGGTCCTGCATCCAGGCGGCCACCCTCCTCTCAACCCACACCATATAGGCCGCCGTAGTCATAACACCGGCGAAGATCACCAGGGTTTTTATTGCCCACAGGAGATAAGGATTGGAGAGAACTTCGGCCAAGTGGGCGCGGGAGGACTCGAACCTCCGACCTCCGGTATGTGAGACCGGCGCTCTAACCTGCTGAGCTACGCGCCCAGAAGGTGGATATTATAAAGGGGAGGTACGCAACGGGATACGTCCCATCCCTCGGAACCGTTTTGCTTCACCCCCTCCCTACGATCCTGCCGTCCCTCATCTTTACTACCCTCTTCGCCCTTTCTATGACGAGGGGGTCGTGGGTGGAGAGGACGAAGGTCGTACCTGAGTCGGAGTTTATGCGGAGCATGAGGTCCACGACGGCTACGGTGTTCTCGCTGTCAAGGTTGGCCGTAGGCTCGTCCGCAAGGACCACGGCCGGGTTCCCGACCACCGCCCTCGCTATGGCCACCCTCTGCTGCTGCCCCCCGCTCATCTCGGATGGGAACCTCCCGGCCAGGTTCTCTATGCCGAGGGCGGAGAAGACCTCCCGGACCCTCCTCTTACGCTCCTTCGCCGGTACCCCCCTGAGGAATAGGACAAACTCGGCGTTCTCCTCGGCCGTAAGCGTGGGTATCAGGTTGTGGGACTGGAAGACGAAGCCCATGCTCTGGAGTCGGAGGTCGCTCAACTCCCCCTCCGGGAGGGTGTCTATCCTGCGTCCCATGAACCACACCTCACCGTCGTCCGGCCTCTCAATCCCTCCCATGACGTTGAGGAGGGTCGTCTTACCGCTACCAGACGGCCCCACGACGACCACGAACTCCCCCCTGCGTATCTCAAGGTCTATGCCGTCTAAGGCCTTCACCTCCTCCTCCCCCGTGCGGAACACCTTCCGCACCCCTTTAAGAGTAAAAACCGGGCCTTTCATTTTCTTAAAGCCTCCCCTACAGGAATGCCACTTACGTACCGGGCGGGGAAGTACGAGGCGAAGAGGGAGAGGAGTACGACGAAAAGGGAGTACCCCAGTGTCCCCTTCCACTCCCAGGTACTCCGTATTACCGGCTCCAGTACGACTCCCCCGTAGGTCATACCCTCCTGCGAGAGGAGGGAGTATATCGCCTTCAGGTCTATGCCACGGGTGGATAGGTAGAGGTTCGTAAGCAGGGCGAGGGAGAGACCGACAGCCGTGGCGAACGTCCCCAGAAGGAGACCTTCAAGGGCCACCATGAGGCTTATGTGTCGGGGTTTCATCCCCATCGTCCTCATCACCCCGAACTCCCTGGTGCGATCCATAACCGACATAAACAGGACGTTGGCCGTGCCTATAGATACGACGACGTAAAGGAAGAGCATCATCAGGACGAGGCCGGAGTAGTCCATGGCTATGGCGCTGACCAGCTCCTTCATCGCCTCCTTCCAAGTGTATGCCTTCAGGTTGGGCGGTAATCTGCGGTTGATTTTCCTGGCGAACCTCTCCGGACTCTCCCCCTTTAGCATTATGGCCACCTCGTGCGCCCCGTCCCCGTATCCGAGACTCCTCCGCACGTAGCCTATATTCCCGAAGATGCTGCAGCAGTCCACCTCCCTGATGGGGACGTCAAGGATACCATCCACCGTAAAGGGCAGAGCCTTCAGCTCCCCCTTTGCGTCCCTGACCGTTAAGGTTATACGGTCCCCCTTCCGGACGTGGAGCCTCTCCGCCAGGCCCCTCCCCAGTATCGCCCCATCCTCTCCGCTTGGCCTGTGTCCCTTCAGGAGGGGATGGTCTGCGGCCTCCTTCCTCATGTCAAGGGCTACGAGGTTGACAGGAAAGCCCATCAGGCCCACGTAGGCGAAGGCGGGCAGGTAGAGCCTCTCGTAGAAGGCCCTGACTTCGGGGGTGTGCAGGAGTTTCCTTAACGGGCCTACGCTGTAGAAACGGGACGGCCGGCGGGTTGAGAACCAGAGGGTGTCGTATATGGCCACGTCCCCGCTCCCCATCCGGGTGGCCTGTCTTATCATACTCCTGTAGTTTCCGAGGGCGAGGTTGTGGAAGACGACGCCGACGTACACCGTCCCCCCTATGAGAAGGCTCTGTATCCCCGTCCGCAGGCGGTTCCTCCATACGTTCCTCCAGGCCAGTTTCAGCCACATCATATCACCCTCTCCCTCAAGGTCCTGCTGACGTCAAGCCTGAAGACTCCAACGGCGATGGCGATCCCGAAGGCGAAGGCACCAAGGAGCATTAAGACGGAGGACAGGACGTAGTTTCCGGGGTTGAGGGCGGCGGACACGACCGGTGAGATGTATAACCCTTCCCATCGCACGTTGGTGATGACGGAGGAGAGGTCTATGGGGTGCCGGTTGAGGAGATAGGCTACAAGTAAGGAGAGGGGAACGGAGAGGGCTATGGACACAAAGGTAAGAAGCATAACCTCGTATATGAGCATCCTGAAGAGCCGCCACCTGCCGATGCCGATGGCGAGGAGGGCGGCGAACTCCCTCTTCCTCTCGTAGTATGCCATAGCGAAGGTGTTGAAGACTATGAGGAGGACGGCGGGGTAAAAGAAGGCGGCCATTATCACCTTGAAGACCCACCAGAGGCGAACGATCTCCCATATCCCCCTCATATCCTCCTGCCAGACGACCACCTCGTACCCTTTGGGTACCTTCAGACTTTCCTTCCACTTCAGGGCGAGGAAGGGGTGCTTGAGTCTCAAGACGTACTCGTGATAACCTTCACGTATGCCAGTCATCCTGCGGACGTCTTCTATCTCCCCTAAGGCCAGATAGGCGTCCTGGCCTGGGTTTCCCGTCTCCAGTATCCCCTTAACGGGGAAGGCCTCCATCTCCCACCCAAGGCCTCCCATCTTAACCACCCTTACGGTGTCTCCGACACCCACACCGAGGAGGTTGGCCAGCCCCCTGCCGAGGGCGACGGTGCCGAACTCCCCCTCCTTTACGGTGGAGAGAAGGGAGGAGACCCTACGCTCCGCCTCCGGGTCTATCCCGAGGACCTGCGCTCCCCCGTCCCCCTCCTTTCCCGAGAGGAGTACGAAGGCCCTCACCCTCGGTGCATACGAGACGACTTCGGGGTCTTTCCGGATGCTGACAGGCAGTGAGTCCAGAGTTAGAGTCGGGGAGTAGTCCTTCAGGTACCCCCTCCTTACCACCCTCGCGTGGCCCCGCACCGTTCCAAGGCTCTCCTCCACGGATCTCACCAAGAGGTAGTCGTACATCTCAAGGGTCAGTATGAGGAAGAGGACGCCAAGGAGAATGGCGAGGGCGCTCAAGAGGGTCCGACGACGGTTCCGCCTGAGGTTCCTCCAAGCGAGGAGGAGGAGCATACACCCCTATTCTACGGGAGACTTTTCCCGTCCCTATAATAAACTGCTATGATAAAGGGCGTTGAGATGCGGGTCGGTAGGGTAATTGAGGCGAGGCCACACCCAAAAGCCCGTAAGCCGGCCTACATCCTGAAGATAGACTTCGGAGAGTACGGGGTTAAGACCTCCTCCGCCCAGATAACGGACCTCTACACCCCGGAGGAGCTGGTAGGACGGACGGTAGTGTGCGTTACGAACTTACCGCCCAAGAACGTAGCAGGGGTCGTATCCGAGGTCCTCGTGCTTGGGGTCCCGGACGAGGAGGGTAGGGTGGTACTCCTAAGGCCCGACCACGACGTCCCTCTTGGGGCCGAAGTTTTCTGAAGTGGTCGTAAATCTCACAGAATAACGGGGGTTCGCACCGCTCAATTTCCAAATGGACCCGTTTTTAGCCGGAACGTTAATCCTTAGGGAGTCGTGGAATTCCCGCGGCCCTCACATAATCTTCAAAAATTCGCGGGATAATAACCCGCCGTTTTCGGCATCGGGCGTGCTGTTAAGCCTGTTTCCGAGGAGGCGTTGGATTTGGGGTCTCACTTCCGGTTGAAAGGGCGTTGTGTCGGGTTATGGATAAAACGTCATCTTACCGGTGTAATATCTGGAGGGCCGGCATTAAGCCGGTAGAGGGATCCATACCCGTTGTGGAGTTCCATTCACCGTTTGACGGGAGACGGATGCACTTTCAAAATCTGAAACTCATCCTTTAAGAAACATAAAGAGACGTTTTCATAAACTGAAAGTCTATCTTTAAAATTCCACTTCGTATGTTTGACAAGGCTGCGGAACAATCCTCACCCTATTGGCGTGATGCCAAATTTTGGTAAAATGCTGTGCATTACGGATAAAGTCCCCACGAAGTCGCCGATGCGAATTCCCGTATCAGTGACATACCTTGTCGCCCGTTCAAATTTACCACGGAGGGTGCGAACGGTTGCGACGTTGGGGACTAACTCTCCTCCAGCGTAATCCCCAATTTCGGCAAGCACTGTTACCCCTCCGATGCTAACCCGCCGGGGTTGAGCGCTACAAGGGTTAAAAATCAAAGTTATAATACACCCCGACGTATGATCCGTAGAATTCTGGGGGACGACCCCCTCCTCCTCTCCGTGGTCGATGAGTACTTCACAGGCGACCCCTACAGGGCTACGGAGAAGGCCGAGAGGATATTCTTAGATCGGCAGGACAGGTACTCCCTCATGCTCCTGAAGATGACCAAGCCCTTCAACTTCTTTCCCTCCCCTAAGGAGGCCCGGAGGCTGATTGAGGCCTCGGTACTTTTGGGCGTCGACCCATCCCGTGGGGCGCTTACGGTGGCTGCCCAATCGGACGAGAGGGCGCTATCATCCGAACCGGGGGTGGATGATCTTCTGGAGGACATCAGGGTGTTCCTTGGGCGCTACGAACCCCAAGATATTTTGGACGAGATAACCCTTTACACGGCCTTAAATCAGGCTTATGCCCGTGGCCTCCTCCCACCACCGGGGGAGTACAGGAACGCCCACGACCACGTGAAACTTTACCATAGGATGCTCCTACTCATGTACCGCATAGGGGTGGGACTTTTAGAGGAAGCAGCAGAGCTGGAGAAGGCCATAAAGGCCTTTGAGAGGGTGGGGGTCTACTTTGACGTCCTCCCTATTACGGTCTATTCCCTCGCCACCGGGGACGACTCCTACCTCTACAGGGCGAGGATGTTCTACTCCCTCCTCGGAAACCGGGCGCTGAAGGCCCTTCTTGAGGGTGTTATATCCTTCCTGAAGGGGGAGGATTTTGAGACCTACGGCTCCCCCGTCCTTGAGCAGCTCAAGGACCCCGCAGAGGTGCATTATCCTGTCCTATCCCTTCCCATCCGCTTCGCCCGTGCTATGATGGAGGGGAAGTTCTTCGTCTCCTTTGCCGGCGATGGGGGGATATATCGCAACTGGAAGAGGGTGAGGATACCGAGATACGAATCGTCCTTCAAGGTGCTGGCGTACTTCAAGGTGGGGTCCCACTTCTTCGGGGACGGCAGGAGGTTCGCCCTTGAGAACGCCCCTATCCTGTTTCCCAAGAGTCCCAACCCGAAAAAGACCACGTACGACTACCTCTCCCGCTTGGGCCACCTACTTTACGCCCCTTCGGACCTCCTCCACTCCGTCAGGTACGGGACCTTCCTGTCCAAGAGGTACGAGGCGTGGGCCGGGAGGTTGAGGGAGGTCGTGAAATTCAGAGGGACGGCTAACCGCCCCGGTGTTTGAGACCCTCTATCTGCTCGCGAAGTATGACGAGGAGTGCGGGGATCTGCTCCAGTACGAGTTCCTCGTCCATCCCGGCGTCCAGTTCGCCAAGGAGGGAGTCTATGACGTCCCTGGACAGCTCCAGGAGGCCCCTGTAGAAGTCCGTAATAGGTATCTCCCCTCCCCTCCGCCGGGCCATAAGGGTGTTCAGGGCTACCTCAAGTTCGGAAGCTCTCATTACGGCCATAATCTAACCCTCACCAGTTCAGGTCGTCTTCAGTAAGCGCCTTTAGGTCCTTGAGCATCTTACGGGCGTTTATGAGGACCATTCCGATGGAGGTTCCGGGTAGGGTCCTCACTCCCAACACCAGTTCCCCAAGGGGGAAGACGTAGATACTACCGTTCCCGAAGTGCAGGTTTATCTCCAGGGGGCGGCCCATATCCGCGGCCCTACCCATCTTCTTGGCGAAGGCGAAGACCGACGAGATAAAGGCGGCGGCCACCTCCGCATCCAACGGACCTTTGGTGAAGTACGCGTAGGGGAAACCTTCGGGCGTGGCCAGTATCACACCAACGACCCCATCGGTACCGGTGGCGAATCTCCTGATCCTCTCCTCCACATCCCGCAGTGCCGTCGTACCCTCGTTCCATTCGTTCAGGTCCATAGTATCTCCTCCCCTATGCTCTTCAGCTCCTCCAACATCTTACGGGTATTGACGAGGACCATGCCCGTCATAACGCCAGGGAGGGCCTCAACGCCTATCACCAGTTCGCCGACGGGGAAGATGTGGAGGCTACCCTCTTCAAGGTGTATGCTCATCTCCTTGGGGAAGTTCAACTTGGCTGCCTTCCCTATCCTCTTGACGAGGGAAAACATAGAGGCCACTAAGGCGGAGATGGTATCCGGGTCAAAGGCCCTGTCGGAGTAGTACGAGTAGGTGAGACCTTCGGGAATGGCCAGCACCACCCCCACCACCCCCTCCGTTTCAGAGACGAACTCCTTGAGTCTCTCCTCTATGTCTCGGAGACTCCTCATAGTACCTATATTGTAAAGGAGGTGGTGGCCATCTGTCAAGTGGGATGCAACCTTTCGCTACAGCTCTAAGGAGTCTCCGACGATCACCTTCAGGTCCTTGAGCATCTTACGGGCGCTTACGAGGACTAATCCTATCTTAGTACCTGGTAGCGTCCTGATCCCCAAGATGAGGTTCCCTACAGGGAAGATGTAGATGCTCCCCTTCCTAAAGTGTATGTTTATCCCCTTGGGTGGCCCTAGGTTGGAGACCTCACCCACCTTCTGGGCGTAGGAGAATATGGTTGAGGCGAAAGCGGCGGCCGTATCCGGTTCAACGGGAGCCTTGGAGAAAAAGGCGTAAGTGAGGCCCTCTCGCGTGGCCAGGACGGTCCCCACGACGCCCTTCGTCTCGTAGACGAACCGCTTGAGTCTCTCCTCTATCTTATGCAAAGTATCCATTGTCTCCCTCCGTGCGATGTAGCCTAAAAGAGGTCATCGGCCATTACCTTTAGGTCCCTTAGCAGCCTGCGGGTATTGACCAAGACCATACCCGTCATAGCACCGGGAAGGGCTTCCACACCGAGGAGCAGATCTTTAATGGGGAAGATATGTAGGTTTCCTTCCGCGAGGTGTATGTTTATCTCAAGAGGCTCGTCCAGTTCGCCTACCTCACTTATCTGCCTGATGAGGGAGAACATAAAGGATATGGTTGCGGATATCGTATCCGGATCAAAGGCCCTATCCGAATAGTACGAGTAGGTTAGCCCGTCGGAGGTAGCGAGTACCACTCCCACCACCCCTTCCGTTTCATGGACGAAGCGTTTGAGCCGCTCTTCCACATCGTCAAATGTGGCCATAAATCGTTATTATACGGATGAAGGGAGCGGATTGTCATACTGCGTGCATTTCTGGAATACCGGAGGCATCAGCTTTGTTTGTGAATCGCCATTCCCATTTACCAAGGAACGTTGGGGGCGGGCTTAAGCCCGCCCCATCCTTTACCTTCCGCGGCTCTTGAGACCACCTATCTGCTCCCGGAGGATGGTTAGGATGAGAGGTATCTGCTCCTTGATAGACTCCTCGTCCATCCCGGCGTCCAGCTCACCGAGGAGAGAGTCCGACACGTCCTTGAGGAGGGCCAACAGCTCCCTGTAGAAATCCTTCGTGGACAGCTCGCCCCTGGTGCGTCTCTCTATCAAATCCTTCAGGGTCCCTTCCATATCTACAGCCTTCCTCTCGGCCATGGCTTTCGGTTCACTTCAGTACTTCCTCTGTTAAACTGCCCAGTTCCTTGAGCATCTTACGGGCGTTCATAAGTACCATTCCGGTCATTACGCCGGGTAGTGTCTCCACTCCGAGTATGAGGTCTCCAAGCGGGAAAATGTAGAGGCTACCCTCCTCAAGGTGGACGCTGATCTCCTTGGGATCGCCCATATCGGCGGACCTACCGGACTTCCTGGCGAGGACGTACATAGACGCTATGATCGCCGACACCATATCGGGGTCGAATGCACGGTCGGAGTAGTACGCGTAGGTCAGACCGTCGGGGGTACTTATAACCACCCCCATCACCCCTTCGGTGTCTGCTACAAACTGCCTTAGCCTTTCCTCTATCTCACGTATAGCCGCCATGAGCCATCTATTATACTGCCGAACTTGGTAGTTGTGCGGGAAAATAA
>WGAN01000028.1 GCA_015494805.1 Caldifarciminota bacterium | reverse complement strand
TCCACCCTGCCGTCCTCCTTCAGGACCCTTATGGCCTCCGCGACGTAGTCGGAGACGCTGGGACCCTCGCCAAGGGGGGCGATGCTGACGGCAACTATCGCCTTCCTCATCCTCAACCTCCCTTTACCTTTACGGGTTTCCCGTCCTTCAGCTTTGGCTTCCAGAAGGCGAAGCGGAGGATGTAGAAGAGGGCCTTGACCCCGTCCTTCCAGTTGATCTTCTTTCCCTCGGCGTACGTACGCCCGTGGTAGCTGATACCCATCTCGTATATCCGCCAGTTGGTGTATTTGGCCGTCTTGGAGACCTTCATCGTGAACTCCACCTCAAAGCCGAAGTCCGTCAGGGTGAGGTCAAAGTAGTCCAGGACCTCCCGCTTGAAGACCTTGTAGCACACCTCAATGTCGGAGAAGGTCATATCGCTGAAGACGTTTACGAGGAAGGAGATGAGCTTGTTGCCCATGAAGTGGTGGTGGTAGAGGATGCGGTGGGGGTTCCCGTAGAAGCGGGAGCCGTAGACGACGTCGGCGTAGCCGTCGGTTATGAGCTTGATCATAGGGATCAGGTCGGCCGGGTCGTACTCAAGGTCGGCGTCCTGTATGGCGATTATGTCGCCCGTGGCATGGGCGAAGGCCGTATGTAGGGCCGCCCCCTTTCCCCTGTTCCTCTCGTGGTATATCACCTTCACCCCCTCAAGGCCCTCTACGTTCTCCCTTATGTACTCCCTCGTCCCATCGGTGGAGAAGTCGTCCACCACCACTATCTCCTTGGGCAGGCCGAAGTCCATCTCATAGACCTTGCGAAAGAGGAGGGGGAAGAACTCCCTCTCGTTATAGACGGGTATGACGAGGCTCAACCTCATATCTCCCCTCCATCCGTTGGGCCAAGGAGGATGGGGGATGCGGTCAGGGAGTGCATCTTCCGGGCGGCCATCCGTGTGGATATTCTACTGGGGATTGCGGCGGGGGGTCTTTATATAAACACATCATTATACGTTTATGTTTCCCCCTTATAATACCGGGTGATGAGGAAAGGGACGCTCCTCTTCCTGACTCTGGCCTTTGCGTACAGTTGGTCGGTGGCATCCGCACTGTACGTCTTCCACCTCCCTCCCTCTGCCCTCCTCTTCGTCTCCACCGCCTATATGTTCGGCCCCACCCTCGCCGTCCTGACCCTCAAGGTCCTCCGCCACCCCCTGCCGGATCTCGGCCTCCGCTTCAACCCCAACGCCTGGTGGCTGGTGGCCTGGCTCCTTCCCCCCTTCGTCGTACTCTTGACGTTCCTTGTGGACCTCCTAATGCCCGGTGTTAGCCTATCGCCCCACAGCGACGCCCTCCTCCAGAGGTTGAGCCGGACGGTCTCCCCTCAAGACCTCGGCAGCGTTAAGGAGGCCGTAAGCACCCTCACCGTCCCGATGCTGATAACCCTCTTCCTCTACGGTATGGTGGCCGGGATTACGATAAACGCCATCGTCTCCTTCGGCGAGGAGGTGGGCTGGCGGGGTTTCCTGTACTCCGAGTTTAAGGAAATGGGCTTCTGGAGGATGTCCTACACCGTCGGCGTCCTCTGGGGTCTATGGCACGCCCCCCTGATCCTGAAGGGCCACAACTACCCCATTCATCCCGTCCCCGGCGTCTTTATGATGGTCCTGTTCACCACCCTGTTGAGTCCCCTGATGTTCTATATACGGGAGAAGGCGAGGTCTACCCTCGCGGCGGCCATCTTCCACGGCACCCTCAACGGCGTAGGCGGGTTTGACCTCCTCTTCTTGAGGGGTGGGAACGACCTGACCGTCGGCATAACCGGTCTTAGCGGCCTCCTCGTCCTCTCCGCCCTCAACTTGGCCCTCTACCTGTTGAGAAGGAAGGATGCTTAAGGAGGTCTTCGCCGCCCTCTCCGACCCCGTCCGCCTGAAGATCGTGGAGATCCTGAAGGATGGGGACCTGACCCAGAAGGAGCTAAGGGAGAGGCTCGGAATATCCCAACCCTCCCTCTCCTACCACATGGACCGCCTCACCCGTGCCGGCATCGTCATAGCCGTAAAGCGGGGCAGGAACGTGGTCTATTCGTTAGATATGGGGGTCTTAGAGATGGCGATTGAGTTCCTTATGAAGCTAAAGGGAGGTAAGGACCATGCTTAGGAAGATAGCACTCGCCTTTATGGTGCTTTCGGTGGGTTTGAGCCTTTGGGCGGTGGCGGTACTGCCGCCCGTCGTACCCATACACTTCAACGTTGAGAGGGAACCGGACTCCTACGGTAGTAAGTTCTTCCTCCTTCTCCTGCCGGCGGTGATGGTGGCTACGTACGCCCTTATGACCTACCTACCGAAGTTTGACCCCTACTCGGAGAGGGTCAGGGAGAGGCTCGGAACCGTCCGTACGGTCAGGGACATAACGGTCGTACTTTTCGCCGTACTCAACGGTCTGGTCGTCCTCGCGGCCTTCAGGGGGAGGTTGGAGCCGTGGTACATCGGCCTATTCGTCGCCCTCCTTATGGTCCTCCTGGGGAACTACCTACCTAAACTGCCCCACAACTGGTTCCTCGGTGTGCGTACCCCCTGGACTCTGGCCTCGGAGAGGGTCTGGAGGAAGACCCACAGGCTATTCGGTGTCCTCTTCGTCCTCTACGGCCTCCTCATCGGCCTCGCCTCCCTCGTCTCCCCTACTCTCATGGTGGGCGTGATAAT
>WGAN01000027.1 GCA_015494805.1 Caldifarciminota bacterium | reverse complement strand
ATCCCGAAGGTGGGACTGTCAGAGTCCCTTGAGAAGCTCCTGGAGGATGAGGCCTTTTGGAGGGAGGTTCCCCGGCTCGTTGAGGAGAGGGAGAGGGTCTACGACCACGACGTCCTCGCCTTCCTTGGCGTAGTAGAGGAGAGGTTGGAGAAGGGCGGGAACTACCTACATTTCGGTATGACCTCCTCGGACGTGGTGGATACGGCCAACGCCCTAAGGATGCGGAGGGCCTTACTCCTTATTAAGGAGAGGCTGGAGGGGTTCGCGGAAGTTCTCTGGGAGAAGGCCAACAGGTACAGGTACGTCCCCGTTATGGGTAGGACCCACGGGGTATTCGCCCAGCCCACTACCTTCGGCCTGAAGTTCCTCGGATTCTACTCCGAGGCCTTGAGGGACCTAAGGCGGCTTGAGGGGGCGATTGAGGAGGTCTCCTACGGTAAGATTTCGGGAGCCGTGGGGAACTACGCCCTGAACCCCCCGGAGGTGGAGGAGAGGGCGCTGCAACTGCTCGGCCTAAAGGTCGAGCCGGTCTCAACCCAGGTCCTTCCGAGGGACCGCTTCGCCCATGCCCTCAACGTCCTCGTCCTGATTGGGGAACTCCTTGAGAGGGTGGCCCTTGAGATAAGGCTGTCCGCCCGCACGGAGACGGGAGAGATGCAGGAGCCTTTCCGTAAGGGTCAGAGGGGGTCTTCGGCTATGCCCCACAAACGCAACCCCATAAGGAGCGAGAGGCTTACCGGTATAGCCCGCCTCCTGCGAGGGTGGGCCATCGCCGAGAACGAGAGCGTCGCCCTCTGGCACGAGAGAGACATAAGCCATTCCTCCGTTGAGAGGTTCACCTTCCCCGACGCCACCACCACCCTGCACTACGCCCTGAACCTCGCGACGTCCGTTGTCAGGGACCTCGTCATAAACGAAGGGAGGGCGAGGGAGAACATGGAGCGGTTCGGGGACTTCTACCTGTCCTCCGTCCTCCTGATACTCCTTACCAGATACGGGGCCTCAAGAGATAGGGCCTACGAGTGGGTGAAGGAGGTATCGCAGAGGGCGTACGAGAGGGGTACGAGCATATACGAGGAGGCCCTGAAACACCCGGAGATAGCGAAGGTGGTACCGGAGGGGGAGCTAAAGGAGGGTCTAAGCGTGGATTTCAACAGGTACGTGGATACCGTATTTGCCCGCTTCCAGACCTCCTAAACCGTCAGGTCTCAAACACCTTGGCAAGTACCTCTTCCAAGGGGGGATCGGTGACGGAGAGGTCGTCTATATCGTACCTGTCCATGAGGATACGGACCTTCTCAAACACCTCGTCCCTCCTGACTAAGAGCTTGACCTCCGAGCCTTCAATTTCCCGCACCTCCCCTATACGACGCAATTCCTCAACGGGTATCCTCCCCTTGAACTCCACGTAAAGCTCCTTAAAGGGCATCACCTTCTCCGAGAGGTCGTAGAGGTCGCCGTCAAAGATGAGCCTCCCCCTGTGGATCACTATCGCCCGGTCGCATAGGGCCTCTATGTCGCCCATATAGTGGCTGGTCAGTATTATGGTGGCGCCGAACTCCGCGTTGTAGGTGCGGAGGAAGTTCCGGATGGATATCTGGGCGTTGACGTCAAGTCCCAGGGTCGGCTCGTCCAAGAAGAGTATGTCCGGCTCGTGGATGAGGGCGGCCAGGATTTCGGCCTTCATTCTCTCTCCAAGGGACAGCTTCCGCACGGGTTGGTGCAGCCTGTGGCCTATGGAGAGCATCTCGGCGAGCCTACTCAACCTCCGTTTGAAGACGTCTTCGGGTATCTCGTACACGGCGGCATTTATCCGCAGGGAGTCTATAGGGGGGAGGTCCCAGATGAGCTGCTGCTTCTGTCCCATAACGAGGGTTATCTTCCGGAGGAAGTCCGGCCGTCGCTCAAAGGGGTCGTACCCCAGGACTCGAACCTCACCAGAGGTGGGTTTTATCAGTCCGACCAACATCTTCAGGGTCGTCGTCTTTCCCGCCCCGTTGGGTCCCAAGAAGCCGACCACCTCCCCCCTCTCAACGGCGAAGGTTATACCCTTGACGGCCTCTATGTCCCTATACTGACGGTTGAAGAAGTGCTTGAGGGTGGATAAAAAACCCTCCCCCTTTATGGGAACCCTGTAGACCTTACGGAGATCCCTTACTCGGATGATGGGCATCCGGAGGTCAGTCTTCCTCCATCATCTTCTGGAGTTTCCTCCGGATCTTCCTCCACTTCATAGCCTCCTTCTTCTTGCGGATCTCGGAGGGTTTCTCGTACACCAGGTGGCGACGGTAGTCGTTGAGAATCCCCTCCCTCCCTATGAGCTTCTTGAACCTCCGCAGCATAGACTCAAAGGTCTCACCTTCCTGCTTCCTGACTCCGACCTTAGGCATAAGCGGCTATTATACTGGGGAAGGTTTGCCGGTTCCCGGTAGGTGGGAGGGGACGGCTCACTACCCTTCCAAAAACGGGGGATTACACTGATGAAATGATAGCCCCTATGACCGTACGTTCAAAAAACTGAAAGGCACAATCCGGGGAATTCTATGCCGACGAACTTTTAAATGTATGCACCACTCCATCCGTAAAATGGGAGAATTTTTGGGATAACTAACAATAACCCATAAAATATTGCATAAAATCTGTATAATTCATCGGAATTACGTTGGCGGAATGGGTATTACGCCGGTAGGATGACGCTCCATCTATCGCCTGACACAACGCCCTTCCGAATCCAACGGCCCCCGGAAGCACACAATCCAAAGGCCGGAAACCACATTTCAACCCGAAGCTCATCCTTAAGGGGGGTCATAGAAATCCGGGATTCTGCTGATCGGATAGTTATTGTTTTATAGTCTCATCAGACGATCGGAATTTATCACAGAATTTCCGAAGATTTAATAATATAACTACACATTCTAACAATTTTTGTGAAGAATTTTTATATCTTGTCCCCTTTCCTGTCCCACCAAAGTTCGGAAGCCCTATAGAACCATAACCTATGCGAACTCGGTCGGCTTAGTGTCCCCCATCCCCTACGCCCCCCTTTCAGGAAATTGTGGGAAATGGCAATCCAAGTTCCCGGAGGACACATCACCCCATCCGCCAAATACCGGCGCCCGCAATACGGGACTTGGAGTCCTTAACTTACGTTAACTAACCTTTCGGCCGTAGAATTCCCACCCTATGGAGAAGGTAATCGGAATTGACCTCGGCACGACGAACTCCGTCGTTGCTGTGGTTGAGGGAGGGGAGCCTATCGTCATTCCCAATCCCGAAGGAGAGAGAATAACCCCCTCTGTGGTAGCTTTCAGGGAGAACGGGGAGGTCCTTGTGGGATCCCCCGCAAAGAGGCAGGCCATCACCAACCCGGAGAACACCGTCTTCTCCGTCAAGCGGTTCATGGGGATGAGGTACGACGAGAGCAAGCGCCTCGGCGACGTGGACCGCGTCCCCT
>WGAN01000026.1 GCA_015494805.1 Caldifarciminota bacterium | reverse complement strand
CGTTGAGGCCTTCGCCGACAGCACCTTCACCGTCTTAGTCCGGAGGTCCGCGATTGAGGGCATTATAGGGGACACCGGATGGGTATCCGACTTCTACCTCCCCGAAGGCACCTACTACATCAGGGCGTGGAAGGATACGGATAGGAACGGCGAGGTCTCCCCCGGAGACCTTTACGGGTTCGTATGCTCCGACTCCCTATGTACCGTACCGAAGGCCATCCGGATATACGACTACGACCACGTTAAGATAACCTTACGGGTAAGGGCGAGGTAGGGGTATGCTGATGGCCGTAGTATCTCAAGTGGTGGTCGCCTCCCCATACTCCCAAAGGGGGTACGCCCCAACCCGCCTCTTCCTCGGCCCTACGGCCAACGTCCTACCGGACGGCACCGTCTGGCTCTACGGCGGCACCATCCTTGACAACCAGTTCCGGGACTACGGTATATGGCACGGCGTCCTGAACGTAGGGTTGGGCGATGTCTCCGAGGTCACCCTCTCGGTGGGCCGCCTCCTTAGCAACCTCCCCGCCTTCCAGCCGGGAAACCTCGCCACTGCTATGAAGCTCCGCCTCGTCAAGACCTCTTTCCTCTCTGCGGCCCTGAAGCTGAAGGTTTCCCCCGGTATGACCTACTACGTCGTGGATACACTCGTCCTCTTCGCCCCCGGCCCAATCTACCGCAACTTTCTACGCACCTACCGTATCCGCACCGCATCCGTAATGCTCCCTATCACCTTCAACTTCGGTAGGGTCTCAATATCCGCCTCCCCCTTCGTTGAGGAATCCGGTACGAGGATGGAGATGGAGGGGCTTCCCTCCCTCAAGAACTGCGAGGGTGGCACCCTCTGCGACAGCCTTAGGGCGTGGTTAAACTCCGACCCCTTCCGCGAGGTCAAGGGGGAGAAGAGGATGACCTTTTACGGGGGATACGTCGGCGGTACCTACGCCTGGCGGAAAGGTACGGACCTCCTCTTTGAACTTAACTCCCTCCCCAAGTACCTCTACAGGGGACTTGTGGCCTCCGACACCCTCGGAGGGGTGGCCCGGTACTCTCCCACCAACCGTCTCCCGAAGGACACCGTCTTTGCCGTCCTCCACACCTTCCTTGGTATCAGGCACTACCCCTTCAGGAACCTGGCCTTGGATGTAGGGGTGGTTATCCCCTACGACACCCACCTCCCTCCGGAGGACAGGCTTAACCTCTTAGGGGCGACCATCTACTTCAACTTCCACCTCCTCTTCTCCTTGGAGGACCTGGAGGGGTTCTAACTACCCCGCCGCTTTAGGGCATAGCTTATGAGGTCCTCTACACTCTTTAGGCCCTCACGGACCCCTTGGAGGACGAGGTCGCGGGCCTGAACGTAGTCCATACCGAGGACGGTTAGGGCCTTTATGGCTTCGGATACCTCCGCCTCCTCCTCCACCTCCGGCAGGGGTACGTCCTTCAGGGCGAAGACTACCATCTCCGCCTTCTTCGTCCCAAGGCCCTTGACCCTCTTGAGGACGTTCACGTTCCCCATCCGTACGGCCATGGCCAGCTCCTTCAGACTAAGCTCGGACAGGATCCGGAGGGCCATCGCCGGCCCTATACCGGGGACCTCAAGGAGGGTACGGAATACCTCCAACTGGGCCTCCTCCTTGAAACCGTACAGCTCAAATCCGCTCTGCTGGTTGAAGACGGTGTGGACGTAGAGCCTCACCTCCTCACCCTCGGCGGGTATCTGGGAGGCGGGTAGCCTAACGAAGAAGATCAACCCCGAAGGGGTCTCAACGTCTATCCCATCGTCCCTGACTTTGGAGACCTTACCTACTATGCCGGCTATCATATCGGCTACCTAAGGACGTAGTGTGCGGCGGCGAGGGCGTCCGTGACGTGGTCGGGGACGTCCCCCTCAAGGCCGTAGAGGGCCTTCAGGATGCGGGCGACCTGTTCCTTTGAGGCCTTACCGTAGCGGGTGGAGGACATCTTGAGACGGGAGGGGGAGACCTCCTCAACCGGTATCCCCATATCCCTCAAGGTGAGCAGGATAACGCCCCGAACGGCACCGAGGAGGATGGCGACCTTCGGGTTGCGATGGTATATTATCGCCTCCATCACCGCCTTGTCGGGTTGCAACCTTGAGAGTACCTCCCTAAGGGTGTCCCTTATGACGGCCAAGCTGTCGGTCAGTTCCCCCCTCGTCCTGATCACCCCCCAGCCCAACACTTCTCCTTTCTCTACCACTATCCACCCCGTTGCCCGGAGGGAAGGGTCAAGGCCGAGTACCCTCAAGCCACCTTCTCTAAGATGGAGGCGTCTATGTCAAAGTTCGCGTAGACCTGCTGGACGTCGTCGTGGTCTTCAAGGGCCTGATAGAGCTTCAGGACGGTCTCGGCCGTCCTCCCCTCAACCCTGACGGTGTTCTGCGGGAGCATGGTGACCTGAGCGGAGGAGATGGGTATGCCGGCCCCCTCTATGGCCTCCTTTACGGCCGAGAAGTCGGACGGGGAGGTTAGGATTAGCCAGGTGTCCTCCTCCTCGCGAACGTCCTCCGCCCCGGCCTCAAGGGCCACCTCGTATATGGTGTCCTCATCAACCTTGTCCTTCTCCACGTATATCACCCCGGCCTCGCTGAACTGCCACGCCACGCTCCCCGGAGAGGCGAGGTTCCCACCGTACTTGGAGAAGAGGTGCCGCAGCTCCCCCGTGGTGCGGTTGCGGTTGTCCGTCATAGCCTTGACCATAAAGGCCACGCCTCCGGGTCCGTACCCTTCGTATATTACCTCCTCGTACTGAACCCCCTCCAACTGCCCCGTTCCCCTCTTTATGGCCCTCTCTATGTTCTCCCAGGGCATGTTAGCCTCCTTGGCCTTCTCTATGGCCAACCGGAGACGGGGGTTGGTGTCGGGGTTCCCCCCTCCGAGCCTCGCCGCGACCTGGATCTCCCTTATGAGCTTGTTGAAGATCTTACTCCGCTTCGCATCCACCCGTGCCTTCTTGTGTTTGATCTGCGCCCATTTGCTGTGTCCGGCCATTCTCCATATTATAGCCCTGAAAGGGGGGTGGGGATGGTCGCCTCCGTCCGGCTTAGAATCGGCACCCGGATGAGGTACGTTTTCTTTGGTAGTGGGCAACTCGGACGCCTAACCTTAGAGGAACTTTTGAGGTACGGCCCCCCGATCGCGGTGGTGAGCCGACCGGATAGGCCGAAGGGCAGGAAGCGTAAGCTAACCCCCACCCCCGTAAAGGCCCTTGCCTCGGAGCGGGGCCTCAAGGTCCTGACGCCGGAGAATCCCAACGCCCCGGAGGTGGTTGCTGCGCTTAGGGAGATGACTCCCGACTTTCTGTTCCTGATAGACTACGGGGCTATACTCAAGGGGGAGGTCTTGAGGGTGCCGAAGGTGGCCCCTCTTGGCGCCCATCCCTCCCTGCTTCCGAAGTACAGGGGGGCCTCCCCCATAGAGAGGGCGTTCTTCAACTGCGACGAGATAAGCGGGGTCACGGTCTTCGTGATGGAGGAGAGGGTTGATGCGGGGGGTATAGTCCTGCGGGAGGGCGTTACGCTGGATCCGTGCCACAGGACGAAGGGGGAGGTCCTGCCCGAATTCGCCGCCTTGGCCGCCCGACTCCTGTACGAAGGGGCCAACCTCCTCGCCGAGGGCAAGGTCAGGCCCATACCCCAGGAGGGTGAGGTATCCTACGCCCCAAGGCTCAAACCGGAGGACGAGGTCGTCCGACCGGAGGAGGGGGTACGGCCCACGGTGGGCAGGATAAACGGCCTATCCCCGGAGCCGGGCGCCCGTTTCTATTGGGAGGCGAAGGGGCTGCACCTTAAGCTCCTGAAGGCCAACCCTTACGTAGGGGAGGTGATCCCTCCCGTTGGGGAGTTCGCGTATCTCAAAGAGGAAGACGCCTTGCTCCTCGGTTGCTCCGACGGTGCCGCACGGATCCTTAGCCTTAAGGTGGCCGGAAAACCCCGTCCGCTGTCGCCCGGTGAGTTCGCCAACGGTTATCTGCGATGAGGTTGAGGTTCAGGTACTCCCACGAGCTCCTAACCACCCTCCTTATGGCCCTGTATTCCCTAAGTTTCGCCGCCGTTGATAGTCACCTCCTGCGTCCTGCTCTGTTCTTGGCCGGCGTATCCCTCTTTTACTTCCCGATATACCTCGCCGTAACCCGTATGCTCAAGGCCGGGCCTCTCAAGGAGAACCTCTTCCTACCCTTAGACATAGCCATCGCCGTCTCCACCATCACCAACGTAATGAGCTTCGGAAGTCCGCCCTTCTTTGCAGTTATGTTTATCTTACAGGTCTTTATCCTCGCAATCGGTTTCCTCTGGAGTGCCTACGAGTTTGCCAGGGCCGGAAGGACCCTCCAGTTCTTCCTGTCCTTCGCCCTGTGGTCGGTGGTCGTAGTTAGCGTAGATAACGCCCTACGTTAGAGCCTCCTCCTCTCCCTCTTGCCAAAGAAGTAGAGGACGTTCCCTATGAGGATGAAGATCAGTATAACGAGGTGGCCTCCGGTCTGGGCGAGCATACCCGTCGTGGCCATGTCCGGATGGCCGACCAGGTACTCGTAGTCCGCCGCCCCCTTGAGACCTCCGAGTATGCCCTCTATCTGCTTGGCCT
>WGAN01000025.1 GCA_015494805.1 Caldifarciminota bacterium | reverse complement strand
CCTCGGCTTTATCACTCTCGCTTTTCGTGGTTTCTTCCTCCTTGAGAGGCTTAGACTTTCCAAGGGTATTTCTCCTTTCTCCCTTCAGCAACGATTACGATGGTATGGCAGAGCCGCTCTTCAGCCCAACCGTAATCCTCTATTCTCCGTATGAACGCGAAACTACTGTACCTGCCCGTTGTCTGGGATTCCAACCGCCGTTTGACGGAGAACAAACGCACTTTCAAAATCTGAAACTTGCCTTTTAGGAAACTGCTAATCCATATTTAGGAAACGTAAAGGCTCACTTTCGTAAACTGAAAGTCCATCTTTAAAATTTCACTGCCCCGTTTGATGGATTCTCACCCCATCGGTGTAATACCGGTGTCCTTCTATCACCTTAATGCCAACTAAACGTAATTTTTTATTATTTTTGTGAGTATCTCCATATATTGCACGTTTTCCTGTGGCTCAAAATTCGGAAGTTTTATGGAGCCATAACCTATGAGGACTCGGACGGCCGAGGACCTCTGTATTGGCTTAATGCCAAATCGTCATAACTCTATCACTTTAACAACATAATGCCGTCAGTTATCCCTGATACGTAAGCAGATAAAATCATCAAGAACACCTACGATAACGGTCGCCCTTCCACAATAGGTCGCGAGGCCGCCGGATACAATACACTAATCCGCAGAGGCCCCAATCCCCAATCCTCGGTGAGCGTTTTCAAAACGCCACCACAGTTAACATAAGTTCGCCCTTATAATACTGTCTTCAACAAGGAGGTGAAAGATGCTTGGAAAGACCAAGGAGATACTCACGAGAGCCAAAGCGAAGCCGGAGACGGAGACTAGGGAGACGGAGGAGAGGAGGATAGTTCAGGAGGCGGTGTATATAACCCGCAAGATAGGGGAGGTAATATCCCGGCTCCGTTCCGGGGACATAAGCGGTTTGGAGG
Organism: Caldifarciminota bacterium; assembly: GCA_015494805.1. GTDB lineage: Bacteria > Hydrothermota > Hydrothermia > LBFQ01 > LBFQ01 > JAADCS01. The sequence goes on along the minus strand of WGAN01000025.1, from coordinate 6,418 downwards.
AGACCCTCAAGGACCTAAGGGAGAGGGTGGAGGAGCTACACCAGAAGTACGGAGACACCGCCTTACCCATCAAGAGCGTGGTCTATACGGTCATAGGGGTGGATGACCCCGAAACCGCCCGCAAGGTGTACGAGGACGCCAAAACGGCCCTCAACGAGGGTAAGGTACCTCGCGCCCGCACCCTCGTCAACCTCCTGCGCAACGAAGTGGTGATAGAGACCGACGTCTTGCCCCTTGAGGTCCTGAAGGACTCCCTGAACCTCGCCCTCGCCTTCTTCCGTAGGAACAACCTCAACCGCCTCATAGACACCCTGAACCTCATCCTATCCGCCATAGAGACCGTCCAGACTATCCTGCCGAGGCCCCTGTTAGAGGCGTACTACCTCGCCGACGAGTTGGAGAAGCTCAAGGAGGAGGAGAAAGAGGTCGCCCTTGAGGTCGTAAAGTACATAAGGGAGCGTATAGACCTGGCGAAGGTCCTCGGCTACATAACCGACGAGAAGCAGATAGCCGACTTGGAGGAGAAGATAAGGGCCTACGAGGAGACCGCCGGTAAGCCGGAGGGCAGGGAGAAGGCTACCGCCCTCAAGGAGGAGCTGGCGAAGACCAAAGGGGAAGTGAAGGAGGGGTAATATGCTCTGGACACTACTCCTCGCAACTCCCGACACCACCCTGCAGGGAAAGGTCCAGGAGGCCATCCAGCAGAGTACCCGCAGGGGGATGGAGGAGCTTAGGGCCTCCAGCGAGAAGAAGATAGTCCAGGAGGCCGTCGCCATAATGGACGGGATCAACCGCCTCATAACCGTACTCCAGTACGGCTCCCTACAGGACGCCACCGCCCTTTTGGATACCCTGATCCGCAAGGCCGACGAGGTCTCCAAGAAGTACAACCTACAGAAGCTCCCTATATCCGTCGCCGTTTTCCTTTACTTGGGGGTTGAGGACCCGGATACCGCCCAGAAACTCGTAGCCGAGGCCAAGAGGTACCTCAAGAGGAACGAGATACCGGCCGCCCGCGATGTCTTAAACCTCCTAAGGAACGAGATCGTCGTCAGTACGGTGGTCGTACCGACCGACGTCCTCAAGCACTCCCTTGCCCTGACGAAGAGCCTCATAGAGCGCGGACAGATCAAGGAGGCCATAGACGCCCTGAACCTGATGCTCGCCTCCGTTGAAACGGTTGAGACGGTCTTCCCAAAGCCCATTTTTGACGCGTACTACCTCATGGCCACCATAGACGAGGTGCAGAAGAAGGACCGCAAACTCGCCCTTGAGCTGCTAAAGGTCGTGAAACGTAAGATAAGGCTGGCCTACGTCCTCGGCTACATCGGCAAGAAGGAGTACGGCTCCCTCCTCAAGCAGGTGAAGGAGATAGAGAGGATGATCAAGAGCGGCAAGGGTACGACCGAGCGTATAGCCTCCCTCCGGAAAGAGATGGAGAAGTCCAAGGGACAGGTAAAGGGTAGGAAGTAGGGGAAGCTCTTACCTCCTGTGGCCCCGCCGTACGGCGGGGCTTTTTTCTTACCGAGATGAGGCGAATACGGAGGACGCCGCCCAGAATCCGTAAGTGCGACTTTGACCCCAGCCCTTCACCGTCAAAATTGCCACCCAAGGTTCCTGACGACGTACGGCCATCCCAAGGGTATCGCGCCGAGGCTCCCCTCATACGGCGAAGATATCCCCGACCACCCTCCGTAAGGCGTCGGAGAAGTCCTCGTCTGACAGGACGAGGGAGTACCGCCCTCCCATCTCCACTATCGCCCTTCTCACGCTGGAGATCCACCCCCTTATCCTCGCCCTCTGGATAGAGCGGGAGTTCGGAGGGACGCTCAACCGTTCCCCGGTTTCCAAATCCACCAGTACCCTACCGTCATCGCTGAAGTTCCACTCCCCCGGAGCGACGACGTGGACGGCCACCACCTCGTGGTGGCGGGCGAGGAGGTTGATACCCACCTCCACCTCCTTGAGGGGAAAGGCGAAGTCCGACACTATGGCAACGAGGATCCTCTTTCGGGAAGCCGCCAAGGCCCTCAATACGCTCTTCCTGAAGTGGGAGGTTGCACCCTCTCCCTTTATGCACTCCCCGTATATCCGGAGGACGTGGGCGTATCCCCTACCCGGTGGTACGTACCTCCCCGAAAGGGTCAGGAGGGAGACGGCGTTGTTCCCCCTGTAGGCCATATAGGCTAAAGCCCCTCCGAAGAGGGCGGCCATCCTATCCTTCCCCTGATAGGTCATAGAGCGGCTATCGTCGTAGAGGAGCAGGAGGGGTATCTCCGACTCGTGGAAGAAGACCTTCAGGAACAGGCGGCGGCTTCGGGCGTACACCTTCCAGTCTATCCGCCTTGGATCGTCCCCAGGGTTGTACGGCCTGTACTCGGCGAACTCCGGAGAACCTCCGAAGGACCTACTCCTGAACTTACCTACGAGGACCCCATCCACCACACCTTTTACCCTCAACTCAAACTCGTTGATTACCTCTGGTGGTAGCCTCATTTGAAGGTCAGCTTCACTTCGCCCCACGTTCTGGCGGTGTCCTTCCTGTCCTTCCACGCGACCATCACCCACCTGCCGTCCATCCGTTTCCTTAGGAAGATCTCGGCTTCACCCTCGGCGGAGACGTTGCCAACGTCCCTGAAGACGTAGGACATTGTGTAGCCTATGCGTAGGTAGGCGCTATCGGGCATCTCGGTCCGGTTTATTATGTTGAAGGACACCTCCGCCGGTCTGGAGGTGCCGTAGTCTAAGCTAAGGAGGAGGTTGGAGACGATTTCCTCCTCGGTCTCCCTGTCCCAAGGTTCGTTGGAGGGGGAGGGGAGGCCCTCATCGGGGTAGAAGGTGAAGTCGTGGGCGAGGCAGTTGGAGTATATGAGGGAGTTGTAGTAGGTATCCAAAGCCCTCTCCATATTCTGGAGAACCTTGTCCGGTGTATCCGGAAAGACCTCCTGCTGCTCCGATGCCGGAGGCTCCGGTTCCAAAAGCTCAAAGTACTTACACGCCGGGAGGAGCAGGGGCAGGAATATAAGAAAAGCCTTACTTCTTAAGCTTAGCAACGAGCTTCTTCAGGGACTGGCTGGGCTTAAAGACGGGTACGTAGGTGGCGGGGATGGTCAGGGGTTCCCCGGTGCGGGGGTTCCTGCTCTTACGGGCCGCCCTATAGCGCACCTGGAAGGAGCCAAAGCCGACGAGACGGACGCCCCTTCCCTTTCCGAGGGCATCCTTTACCGCGTCTATGAAAGCGTTCACAGCCTTGTAAGCGTCGGCCTTTTTAAGGCCGGCCTTCTGCGCCACGTACGTGACCAGCTCTTCCTTCGTCATGTAGTCCTTCTTTGCCATCCTTCACCTCCTTTTTTTGTTATACCTGGTGCGTCAGCGACGCCCCTGCTCCCCCTTTCGGGTGTTGAGGGAGTATTCTACAGGGGAAGGGGTGGAATGTCAAGTGGCACGGCGTAATAGGGGAAAAATGGCGTAATTTTTCAATATTTATAGCGATATAGTTGAGTTAGCGTATGATAAACTTATTGGGTATAAAATCCTGTGTGTATGAACAGGTGTTTTGAGGTTAGAGATTTGTGTAGCAGAAATTTTAAAAAATATTTGAACTTTATGTCAATAATATACAAAATTTCTTGTTATTTATACTAATTGCTTCGGTTTATAGCCCACACTGACTGTCAAGGAATCTATACCCGGACGGGGGTTTAGAGGATAACCTCCGCCTCAAATCCCAACCCCCCAAGTCAGAATTAAAACCCCTTTACCCCCTTATAATAGAGAACGTGAAGAGGTTCTGGTTGAGTTTGACGGTGGGAGTGTGGTCGTTGGTGGTAGTGCTTTATATAATAACGAACGTTATCCTCGTCGTTGAAATATACAAACTGGTTCTAAACTTGTCGGGGAAAGTTGTTGAGGTATCGGTAATAGGGGATTATATTGACCCCAGAGGTCTAAGAATAGGTATCATTATACTGTTTGTTGCAGTATATGCGACTTTAGTTTTAAAAATCTCAAGTCGGAAAAGAAAGAAAATTGAATCTTATGTGAGAAGAAAGCAGTTGCACAACAAAATGACGGAATCTCTACGGGATGAGAAACCCGAAACACTGTATGGAGGTATAAGCAAAGGAGGTAAAACATCTTTTGTTGAGAACGAGCTTGCGTTGGATACTTACGAAGGGAAGGAAACGATACTGATAGATTTTGAGAAGGTGGGGGATCCGCTTGAGCTTCTAAGATCTCTCAAAATACTGCCGTACGAAAACTTTGTGTATACCCTAAAGGCAATAGAGAACTGGACCGATTTTATATCTCTTTTTGCCTCATTAACGAACTGGACAACAGCTCTATTGATCGCTCTGCGGCATACGTTGAGATACTGGATATTTAACTTTCTACTTTTTCCCAAAATAAAGGGGAATGTGTTTGATTACATATTTGATCCCATAAAGATGTTTATTAAGTATATTTTCAAGATTCCGGATGATAAGGGAGGCGATGATTCAAAAAAGGGGAAGAGACAACTACGGTCGGAGGTCGTTCAGGAGCTGGCCAAGAGGTTCTCTAACGTCGGTCTGATAGTGGTGGACCACGCCGTTGAAGGGAAGATTGGGGAGGGGTACAGGGCTGTGTTGAAGGTGGCGGAGAATGCGGGGATCAAGGTCGCCTACGTGTTGAAGGAGGGAAAGAGCAGTGGAATAGACGTCCTGCACTACAACTTCAATTTGTACGAGATGCTCCAGTACATAGGGGCGTATCTGAAGGAGAAGGACAGGTATATCAAGCTGGACTCCGGGCTTTACAGGTTGTACGTCTCAAATGAGGAGGTTCCCGGTGGGCAGGATGTGAGGTTGATGGATGTCAGAGTGGTCTATAAAGAGGAGGGAAATGATAATATTGATCTGGGTATAATATCTGTACTGGAGGAGGACAGCGTCTCCTCGGATCCTTTCGGTGTGAGGTTTTCATATCCGGCGTTAAACCCTGTAAAAACTTACAGCAGTAAGTTTTTTGATTTTCTACGCTTTATTATCAATCTTCAGGTACTCGTGGATGGGCATCCGGTTCTGCTGGAGAGGGTTTTGGACAGAGTATCGGTTGAAGGCGTTAGAAGTGATGGGCTTGAGAAGATAGTAAAGGAGGAGCGGAGGGACTTAGGTCTGTCCCTGAACCCGAACGATATAGATAACGAGTACCTGCTCGTGGCCAGCTACTACAGGATGATAATGCTCCGCTACTATATAAAGAGCATAGAGGGTAGCGAAGCGTTTATATAGGACTTCATAACGGGGAACGTAAATGGGCTGTCTCGGCACATAGAGCGTGAAGTTAGTATGTGCCTTAAGAAGTACATAAAGAAGGACCTACACAAATACCACCACTACCTGATTTCCCCCTACTTCTTGCCGACGTTCTATCTGGATGAGGGGAGTGTTAGTAAGTGTCCGGGATGGGTGAAATTTTTGGATGAGGGACTGCTCTGCTTGGCGATTGCGCTGCTGAATCCTACAAGTGAGGTGGATGAGAGTAGTATGCTTATTTCACCTGAAAAAGCCCCGGCTGTTGTGTGGTCCTTGGTCCTTATCCAAGGACGTATTGACCCGTTTGTGGGTGTGATGTATCTGACCATATTGGCGAATTACCTAAAAGATAAAGAGGAGACACCTGATAATAGGCATGCACTGATGATGACATACATAGTTAGAGGGGAAATTTATCATAAACTATGGAAGATTAGAAGCGCCATAGAGGATTACAGCAGGGCTATTGAGATCGGGGAAGAGCTGTACAATCGGTATCCCGACGACAAGGAGATTGCTAACAGCCTGGCTATGGCTTACTACAACAGGGGAATCGCTTACTACAACCTTAGAGAGTACTACAGGGCCATAGAGGATTACAACAGGGCTATTGAGATCAGGCAAAAACTGCACAATCTGTATCCTAACGACAAGGAGATTGCTAACGACCTGGCTATGGCTTACTACAACAGGGGAATCGCTTACTACAACCTTGGAAAATACGAAATGGCCATAGAAGATTACAACAGGGCTATTGAGATTTGGGAAGAACTACACAAGCAGTATCCCGACGACAAGGAGATTGCTTACGACCTGGCTGCGGCTTACTACAACAGGGGAAACGCTTACAGCCGCCTCGGAGACCTAACCTCCGCGTGTGCCGATTACCAAAAAGCCCTCAACCTGTTCTTAGCAATAGGAAACAAATGGGGAGTACAAATGGTCTTAGAAAATATGTCAATCGCACGCTGTACTCCCTTCCCTCCTACCTCCCCTTAAACTCCGGCTTCCTCTTCTCAAAGAAGGCCTTCACCCCCTCGTCCTTGTCCTCACTCCCCACCGTCCGGGCGAAGAGCTTCGCCTCGTACTCAAAGCCGAAGTCCCCCAGCTGGAAGGCCCTG
>WGAN01000024.1 GCA_015494805.1 Caldifarciminota bacterium | reverse complement strand
GCCTCATCGTAGAGGGGCTTTATCTTCGGGCTGCGGACCCTGTACTCCCCCTTGAGCTGGTTGACGACCAGCCTTGAGTCCATGAAGACCCTGAAACCCCGCAGTCCCTCCCTGATGGCCCAGTTGAGGGCCTCTATCAGGGCGAGGTACTCCCCCTCGTTGTTCGTCCCGTACCCCACTATCCGGGAGTACTCGTAGACCGTCCTGTCGCCCCTGCGGACGACGAAGGCTATCGTGACCTCTCCGGGGTTCCCGCGGGCGGAGGCGTCCGTGTATATGGCCACCTCTCCGTTTCCGGAGTAGAGTCCGTACCGGTTTATGTAGTCTATCACCTCGTCGGAGGTGAGGCCCTTTACGCTCTTGCCCTCCTTTATCCTCCTCCTTATCTCGGAGGCGGAGATGTCTAACTTCCTTACGGTTATGCTCATCGGACGGAAGGTCTCCAATATCTCCTTGGGGACGGAGACGCTCCCCCTCTTGAGGAGGACGAACTTGGTGAGGCGGGGAAGTTCGTGGTAGTTCTTCCAGGTCCTTATCGCCCGCAACTGGTCCTCGCCAACGATGAAGTAGAGGTCGCAGTTGGGGTGGGCCTCCCTGTAGGCCCTTAAGACGGCGTAGGTGTAGGAAGGGCTTATCCCCATCTCCCCCTCAAAGGGGTCCACCTCTAAGCCCTCCTCCCCCCTTATCAGGAGGTTGAGCATCCGGACCCTGTGGGTGAAGTGGGCCTCCGCCCTCTTGTGGGGGGGATCGTAATTAACTAAAAACCTGACCCGGTCAAACTTCCCGCTCTCGTAGATGTCCCGCGCCAGTATCAGGTGGCCGTAATGGGGAGGGTCAAACCTCCCTCCGAACAGGGCTACCCTCATTTCAGGGACTCAAGTACCCTCTTTACGGAGTCGGCGCGGGGGTCGTCCGGGTAGAGCTTCAGGAAGGTGCGGAGATAGACCTTTACGGACTTGAAGACCCGGAGTTTGGAGTAAACGTCGGCGGCGAGGAGGAGCTTGGTAGCCTTCTTGTACCGCACCTCCTTGACTATCTTCTCCGCCTCGTCCGTAAAGATCCCCATTCGCTTCAGGACGTTGGCGTGGTATATGGCCTTGTCTATGTCGGATATGTCTAACTCAAGGTTGGTGTGCTTTTCGTCGTAGGCCTTGGCCAGACCGAGGTGGGCCATCGCCCGGAGGGAGTCGGAGGCCCTGCGGTAGGTGTTGAGAAAGTTCTCCAGCTCCCCTATGGCCTCATCGTAAGCTTTCATCTTCAGGTAGGACCAGCCGAGGAATACGGAGGCGCTCTCGGCGAGGGGGCCGTACCCCTTGGTGTATAGGACCTCCTTGAAGTACTTTACGGCGTCTTTATACTTCCCCTTCCGGTAAAGCTCCATCCCCTTCTTGAAGGACTCCTCCGGTATTACGACCTTCACCTTCTCCTTCCCCCAGAACTTGAGTCGGCCCAGCGAGGCACAGGAAGACACCCCGACCACGGCCAAGACTAACAGTATCCTCTTCACGGGCTGGAATTCTAAGGTAGGCCTAACCCCACAGTTTGGCTGCGAGTTTCAAAGGTGGGTACCTCATCCCCAGCCTCCACAGGCCCTTGAGGTACTCGTAGGCCTCCGGCTTGAAGAACCAGTCCTCGCCGAACTCCTCCTTCAGGAACTCCCTTAGGACGGCCTCCACCTCCCAGGCCTGGGAGTAATCTACGGAGTAGTACCCCCAGTCAAGGTCTATAAAGTACCTCTCCGGGTGGTGGTGTATCCCAGTGGCCTCCGTCAGGAGGGTCTCGTAGAGCTGCGGTCCCCTCTCCTCCCAGTCCTCCCCTTTGAGCAGTTCCACCTCGTATATGACCTTGGCGGCGTAGCGGCGGCGGAAGTAGAGGTACGCGAACCTGCGGAACCGGACGAAGTCCTCGTCCCATCCCTCGGCGAAGGCATCCAACCAGAGGGGCTGGTCCGTCACGTACTGGAGGTTAAAGGAGTATATCTCGCTCGTACCCACCCTGCCCATGAGTCGGTAGGGGACGGGCAGGCTCCTGTCGGTGAAGGCGAAGTGCAGGCCGTGGCCCATCTCGTGGAAGAGGGTGGAGACGTCGGAGAAGGAGCCGGAGGGCTTTACCACCACCACGACCTCGTCGGGTATCCTTATGGGTACGCAGAAGGCCCTGGGGGACTTCTTTGGCCTGACCTCGTCGTCTATCTTCAGGTTGGGCATCGCCTCTATGTCTATCCCTCCCCTCTTCAGGGTCTCCTTCAGGGCCTCAACGTCCGGGACCTTCAGGGAGACGGGGAAGGCAGCGCCAGAGAGGAGGTAGTGGGAGTCGTAGGCCTCAACCTCCCCCCACTTAAGGCCGAGGACCTTACCGAAGACGTCTTCGGCCAGTTCCCTGTACTCACTTTCACTTTCCGAGAGGAAGTCCCTCATCCTGTTGGCGTAGGCGGAGAGGTCCTCCATCTTGCGGGCGGCGTGGTACTCGTAGAGGTTGGGGTAGCCGAAGTCCTTTCGTACGAGTTTCAGGGCCTTGCGGTAGATGTCCAGCTTCATCCCCGTCAGCTCCCTTACTATGGGTGTGGCGGCCTCGTAGTAGGCCTTCCTCTTATCCCTGTGCTTCTCCTTCTGGAGGATCAGGGGGAGCATGCGGTAGGGTACCTTCTTCCCCTCTATCTCAACCTCCGCCGACATCTCGTAGGCCTGCATCCTCTGGCTCTCCTCTATGGTCTGACGGTTCAGGTACAGCTCAAGGAGGGTGAATATCACCCTGTCGTAGGCCTCCACCACCTCGTCCGGGGCGTCCTCGTGGAGGTCCATCTTCTCCCGTATTACGGCCGTCGCCGTTTTGAGGTCGGCCAGGGTGGAGTACCGGGC
>WGAN01000023.1 GCA_015494805.1 Caldifarciminota bacterium | reverse complement strand
CTCACGGGCGCCCAACCTGGCTCCCCACTCAAAGGGGAAGGGCTTTTGGGGATCGGAGACCCGCGCCTCAACGTTCCTGAACACCTCCCCCATAAACTCAACGTGCGCGGATACCACCTCGCTCTCCTCCCTCCCGAAGGCGCTCCGGACCCTCATCTTCCCGGTGCGTGGCAGTCCTTCGGCGAACCGCGGGGTTACGGTCAGGGCGTTGGCCCCGGTGTCCAGATGGGCGAGGGTCTCCCTCCCGTTCACCTTTGCGGGGGCGAACATGTCAAGGCTGTGGATGGTGAGATAGACCGGCTGGAAGTCCTCCCTATACATCAAGCCGTCTCCCCATTACGAAGTAGCGGGGGCCATCGGGAGCGAAGCGGAAGTCGTCTAAGACCACCACCCAACCCCTCTTCCTGTAAAGGGAAATGGCGGGGGAGTTATCGGCTCTCACCGTGAGCAACGCCACAGGTTCGGGACGGTCCTTCAGAAGTAAATCATGGAGCCTCCCACCTATCCCCCGTCTCTGATATTCGGGATGTACGGCCAGCTCAACGAACTCGTAATGCTCCGGCTCCATCCACTCCTTCCGTTGCTCCGGTGTCATGGCAGCCCAGACCTTATCGTACCAGTACTGGCCCGGATCCCCCGTATAGCCGTAGGAGAAGCCTATGAGCCTGTCCCCATCAACGGCGATGAAACCCCTGTACCCCCTCCTCCCGAAGTGCCTCCGCATTATTTCCTCACGTTCCCTGATAGCCCTCTCACTTAGACCGTGGACGATGGCGTAGATCTCCAGAATCTCCGGCAGCCGCCCTTCCATCTCCTCCCGCGAGGCTTCCCGTATCTCCACCTTACCCATACGCATCACTTCAGGGGTGTGGCCAGTTCAACTCGGTTTCCGAAGGGGTCCCGGTAAAATTGGAGGGCCTTCTCCATATCCGAAACGTGCAAAAGAACGGTTGTGAAACGCATCCCCGCCATTCTAAGGCCGGTTTTCCGTCTTTACCTCCGTCCTCTCGTAGAGTATGGCATACTTCTGGAAGTGATACCACGCCTGTGATAGGGCGTATATTACCCCCCTCTTCCCGTCAAGGAAAGCCCCCTGCAGGACGTAGTACCTGAAGAACATCAGGGGGAGCCTGAAGAGGAGGTCAAAGAAGGAGGCCCGTCTTCCGCCCTCCACCTTCTCCTCGGCCGAGAGCAGAGCGTAGTGGGTGTTCTTCCCCCAGTGGTGGAGGAGGTCCCTGTAGGGGCGGTGGAGTATGTGGCCCTTCAGGTGGCCAACCTTACCCCGGACGGCGAGGGTCTCGTGGACGTACCTGCCGGAGATGTAGGCCCTATCCCTGCGGGCGAGCCTCAAGAGGCGGGTCCCCTTCATACGCTGGAGTTTGCCCATATAGACGTTCCGCCGCAGGACGGTGTAGCCGTCGTATCTCCCGCCCTCAACCGCCCTACCTATCTCCCCGGCGACCTCCTCCGTCAGCCACTCGTCGGCGTCCATAAAGAGAACCCATTCACCGCGGGCCAGCTTCAAAGCGTACTCCCTCTGCTTTACGTACCCCTCCCACTCCTTAACGTACACCCTCGCCCCGTAATTCTTCGCCACATCAACCGTACCGTCCCTTGAACCGGAGTCCACCACCACGACCTCGTAATCAACGGGCAGATGCTTCAGGCTCTCAAGCAGACGGGGGAGGTTTTCCTCCTCGTCCTTCGTAAGGACCAGTACGGAGAGCCTTAGACCCAACTCTCGTACCTGAACTGCCCAAGGAAACGGACGTCGTTGTCGTAGAAATGGCGTATGTCCTCAATGCCGTACTTCACCATCGCAAACCTCTCCACCCCTATCCCGAAGGCGTACCCGGACCACCGGTCGGGGTCTATGCCAACGTTTTTGAGGACGTTGGGGTGTATCATACCGCAGCCCAGCATCTCCAACCACTCCCCCCTGTACCACACCGCCACCTCCATGGACGGCTCCGTGAAGGGGAAGTAGGAGGGTACGAACTTCACCTTCGCCTCCTCACCGAAGAGGGCCTTCACGATCTGCTCAAGCGTCCATTTCAGCGAGCCGATGCTGATGTTCCTATCCACGGCGAAGCCCTCTATCTGGTGGAAGACCGGGGAGTGGGTAGCGTCAAACTCGTCCGCCCTGAAGACCTTCCCGAAGGTGGCCGCCTTGAGGGGTGGCCTGTGCGTCCTCATGTACCTTATCTGGAAGGGGGAGGTATGGGTACGCAGGAGCATCCCGTTGTTGAGGTAGAGGGACTGCTGCATGTCCCTGGCGGGGTGCCACTGGGGTATGTTCAGGAGGGTGAAGTTGTTCTCGTCAGTCTCCACCTCCGGTCCCTCCCCGATCTCAAACCCCATGTTCTCAAGGACCTTGAGGATCTCGTTGGCGACCAGTTTTATGGGGTGGAGGGAGCCGACTCCCCCCTTCCACGGGCGACCGGGCAGGGTGGGGTCAAGGGGCTTTATCCGGTCAAGGAGGTCCTCCCTCCTCTCCTTTATCGCCCCCTCAAACTCCCTCTTCAGAGCGTTCAGGACGCTGCCGAGCCTCCTCCTCTCCTCCGGGGGGAGGTCCTTTAACTTCCGCAACTGCTGGGTTATCTTACCCTTCTTACCGAGGTACTCCG
>WGAN01000022.1 GCA_015494805.1 Caldifarciminota bacterium | reverse complement strand
GCCGGCCGTACTGTCGTAGTCCATAGCGTCCCTGTGGTGGCGGCCCCTCCAGTGGTGGATGTAGCCGAAGACCGTATCGGCTGGCCTCACGTACGCCCTCACCTCAAGGCTCTCGCCGGGGGAGTAGAAGATGTGGGCGGTATCAAGGAAGGTGAGCGGGTCCGTAAAGACCTTCCTACCGGAGGAGGAGCCTATCACCACCACCGAGTCTACGGTGAAGGCCGGGGTGCCGCTCTGGGGGTAAAGCTTCAGGCCGGTTATCCGGGTTAGGTGCCACCTCCCGTGGGCCTTCCGGAATACGGCGTGCCGCTCTGCTACGTCATAAAGGGGCTTGGAGACGTAGGTCAGGGTGTCTCCCGCCGTGTCGTACCCGGTTATCACCCTGAACTCACCCGTCAGGTACCACTTCGCTACCACGTAGGCGGAGTCTCCTACGACGTTGATGGTGTAGGTCCTGACGACGGAGTCCCTGTAGATCTTCCGGTACCAGTTCTGGGGACCGGCGACGAGTACGGATGTGGTCTCCGGTTGTCCGTCTATGACCCCCAGGATGTTGAAGAGGGGGTCGGACTCTATCAGCGACCTTATGGCGTCCTCGTCCCCCACCTGCCTACGGCATCCCACAAGGGCGCCGGTTATGGCGAGTGCCAAGAGCAACCTTCTCATACCGCTTATTAGACTCCGGCCTGTTCCCGCACCCCTACGACCGTAAATTTCACGCCTCATGGTGGTAGTCTGCGGAGGGGGGATAGTGGGGCTTACGGTGGCCCGTAGGCTGGCGAAGGAGGGGTACGACGTAACGTTGGTTGAGAAGGAGGAGAACTTCGGCCTCCACGCCTCCGGCAGGAACAGCGGGGTACTGCACGCCGGCATATACTACACCCCGGACAGCCTCAAGGCCCGCTTCGCCATAGAGGGGAACAGGCGGATGAGGGAGTTCGTGAAGGAGAGGGGGATCCCCATCAACGAGAACGGTAAGGTCATCGTGGCGAAGGACGAGGAGGACTACGGGAGGCTCCTGAAGCTCTACGAGAGGGCGAAACGGAACGGTGCGGAGGTGTACCTGATAGACGAGGGGGAGCTGAAGGAGATAGAGCCGTATGCCCGCACCTTTGGTAAGGCCATATATTCGCCGAGGACGGCCGTAGTCAGCCCGGGGGAGGTCGTAAGGGCGATCGCGGAGGACACCCTGAAGAGCGGCCGGGTCAGGGCCATGTTGGGGGTGAGGTGTCTGGGAAGGGCCGGTAAGGGGAAGGTGAGGACGACGGCCGGGACGCTGGAGTACTCCCTCCTCATAAACGCCGCCGGTGCCTACGCCGACCGCCTCGCCCACACCTACGGGGTAGGCCTCCACTACCGCATCGTGCCTTTCAAGGGTACCTACAGGAAGCTCGCCCGCCCGGACCTGGTGCGGGGGAACGTCTATCCGGTTCCCCATCCAAGGAGTCCCTTCTTAGGGGTTCATTTCACGAGGGACCCCTACGGGAACGTCTTCGTCGGTCCTACGGCCATACCGGCCTTCGGCAGGGAGAACTACGGTGTTTTCAGGGGCATTGACGCCGAGGCTCCTGCCATCCTCCTAAGGGACGCCGTAATGTTCTTCAGGAACCCCCTCTTCAGGTACGTCGCCCTGCGGGAGCCGAGGAAGTACTTCAAACCCTCCTTCTTCGGGGCGTGCAGGTGGATGCTGAAGGGCTTGAGGTACGGGGACATAGTACCCGCCCGGAGGGTGGGCATAAGGGCGCAGCTGGTGGACTGGAGGAGCAAGGAGATGGTGATGGACTTCGTAATTGAGAGGGAGGAGGACAGCATCCACATCCTCAACGCCGTCTCGCCGGCCTTCACCGCCTCCCTACCTTTCGCCGATTATCTGGTGGAGAACTACGTCCTGGGGAACCCGTAGGGTCAACGGAAGTATAATAGCTTTGATGCCCGACCTTACCGACGCCCTAAGGCTCAAGGAGGCCCTCGCGGAGGCCGAAAGGCGGCTGGAGGAGGAATTTTCGGAGGGTAACTTCCTCAAACTGTTGGAGGTCCTACTCCTTATGGGGGATATGCACACTATACGGAGGTACCTGAACCTCTGGAGGAGGAGGAGGAAGGGAAAATACCCTCTTTCTTTCGTGCATTACCTCGCCCTCTTCTATATGCGCACACTTGACGTAGAGAACCTCAAGAGGGTGCTGCCGAAACTGGACGTTGCGATAAGGTCGCTGGTGTATCTCAAGGTCTTTGCCGACCCCGTCAAGGCGATGGCCTTAGCCGAGGGGATAGGGGACGACCTCTTCAAGGCGAGGGTGATGTACGAGATAGGCACGGTGATGGGGAAACCCTACCCCCTCCCCGCTCCAAGGAGCGAACTGGAAGCCATATCTTTCAAAGCCCTACGTACCTTGAGGGACTTCTTCTCCGGCAGGCTTGAGAGGGCCGTAAGGAGTGTGGATGAGATGGTGGATAGGGCGGTGGACTCGTGGTTGAGACCTACGGCGATACACGTAAAGGAGAACGAGCTTCTCCTTAGGGGGAAGGTCTCCGACCTCCACTTCCTTAGGCTCGCCACCCACAACCTCGGCCTCCGGAGGGAGACGGAGAGGATAAAGATATACGAGAGGTTCTGGGATAAAGAGGTCAAGGTTGATGTACCGGAGGGAGATAGGATGCTGATGACAGTCCTCCGCCTTTCGGATAGGGCGCGGAGGAGGATGCACCTGCCCTCCGAGGGTTCAAACCTGTTCGGGATAGAGGCCTTCTGGTGGTACGCCTCCAACGTTAAAAGGAAAAGGGCCTACCTCTCGTTCTCCGGCCGCCTCCGTCTCATGCGGGGTCTGGAGGAGATAAGGCTCCCCAGGCGGAGAGCCTTGATACTCCTGGCCTTCATAAGGCTCAAGGGCTACAACTTCGCCAAGGAGAACGCCCACATCATCTTCCCGGAGAGCGTACGACCTAAGAGGCGGGTAGCCGAGTACCTGCGGTACATACGGGAGTACCTGAAGGTCCCCATAGACGTACGGATAGCCCGGCGGTACGGTACGTTCTTGGAGGAGGAGGGGGAGGGGTGGGCCACCTTCTTGAGGGAGCACGTGCTTAACGCAGAACGATAACCCTACCCCTCCCGTTGTGGGCTAAGAAGTAAATCCCCCTCTTCAGGCGGAACACCGCCCGCCCTTTCACTTCATCGGACAGTATAAGGACTCCGTCGCTCCTGTACAGACGGATTCTGCCCTCGTACCCCTCAATCACCAAGCGGTTGCCTCCTACGGATACCCTCGGCTCGTTCCGGACGTCCGGCCTCTCCTCCACCTTCAGGTCTTCCCCGTCCCCATAGACGGCGGCGTTACACGTCCACACCACAGCGTAGCAGGAGCTGTCCCCTATTGCCAGGAGCAACTTCCCCGGTTCCTTCTTTGCCACTATTACGTCGGAGGTAGTTATGTAAGGGGCGGCACCGCTCCCAGCCCACACCCTGCCACTCCACCCGTTGGAGGGGGACCAGGCGACGGGATCGTAGCAGGCCGTTATGACGTCCAAGATACCGTCCCCGGTTATATCGGCCACCGTAGGTGCGGAGCAGCCTTCGGAACTTTCCGTAAAGGTGGCGATGGTGCTTCCGTTCGTACCCTTCAGGACGGTGATGGTGCCGGAGTGTCCGGAGACGCTGTTGAGGACGACGTCGGGTAGTCCGTCCCCATCAAAATCGCCGGCAGCCGGGGCGCGGTTCCCAGACACCGAGACGGCCCACTTCGCCACGGGAGAGTTGGAGGCGTCCAGCTCAAAGGCGACGGTGCAACTGCTACCGCGGGCCACGAGTTCGTCCTTGCCATCGCCGTCAAGGTCGTCGGCCAAAAGTACGGAGATGTAAGGGGAGGACTGCAGACGATTCCTGATAAGGTAGGAGTGGGCAAACATATCCGGGAAAGAACAGAAGGGGGAGAGGTTCCACTGCCACAGGAGGGTACCGTCGCTGGGACGGTAGCACTTTATCAGGTTGGTGGAGTAGTCGGTGCTGGCCGTTGGAAAGCACACCTCAAGGTTCCCGTCCCCGTTGAAGTCGCCGAGGGCCGGGGTACCCACCCTCAACCCCGTATTTACGGACCACACCTCCGTAAAGTTGGCGGAGCCTCCGTTGAGCCTCTTGGCGTACGTCCCCTCGCCCCAGAAGAGGTCGGAGTTGCCATCGCCATCTACGTCTGCTACGGTTATGGCTGAGAATACGGTATCGGTATTCCGTGCGCTGTAAGTGTTGCAGGCACCATCCACCCTGTAGAGTGTGGGTACGTTGTTCCTTACGACCAACAAGGGTATCTGATGGCCAGTGGAGGCGTTCGTGGTTATGGGTCCTTCCATAATGGTGCCGGAACTCGTACCGAGACCACTCCCCAAACTTATGCCTCCGGAGCATACCCGTGATCCGTCATCGTTATCTATCGTGGGATAGGTCCAGTTGATAGTGCCACTGTTCGTCCCCCATCCGGCGAAGAAGACCTCCGCCCTACTGTCCCCATCTATATCGGCCACCGTAGCGAAAACGGGTAGATCAGCCCTTAGATCCTGCCAGCTCTTGGAAACCGTTGCCGGAGCGGTGCATCTCCACGGGGCGCGGGCGGTCTTCTTGTAGTCGTGTCTCCCCTGACGCCAGTAGGGATCCGCCGGGGCGTACCTCTGGGCGTAAGCCGGGGTTATGCCCCAAAGAGCCAAGAGGGAGAGGACGAACACCCTACGCATCACTTAAGATTCTACGTAGGGAACGGCAGGCGATGCCTCCCTTCGTTGCTCCTACCGAGACAACGTTTCAGGTGGAAAGCGTTTATATTTTAAGTTTCTGCGAATATTTCCAGTCCAATCTCTCCCTTATAATACCCACCCGTGTTGAAGGCTAACGGAGGAGGAGAGGATATTTTCAACGTAGGATCGGAATTCAGCGGGGTGGTGGTCTACCGTAGAAAGGTCTTTGAGGATCCTATACTGACCGTCTATTACCTAAAAGGTGAGCCGATCTATGCGGAGAGCTTCGTTATGAAGAGGCGGTGGTGGGAGGGATTACTGTCGGAAGAGGAGGTGGAGAGGCACATATTCGGGGATATGTTTAGGTATGCTTACGAAACCTACGGAGAGAGGTATGTTAGCCACCTGAAGCGGTACGCTAAAGATACCGTATCCCTTACAGAGGATATGGTAAGGGACTTCGGTTGGGAGCTGGAGGCCGAAGCTACGGAGGATCCCCCTGAAGATATGGCCGCCATGTTCCACGTACCTTACGAAGCGGGATCCACCTCGGAGGAGAGGGCGTTGGAGATAGCGTCCAAGCTCAACGCCTTCGGATTTCCCGTTTTCTACGTCTCCGGAAGCGGGGACGATCCGCATGGTTTCTTTCACGCCGTACGGACGAACAGGGAGGTTATGGATAAGGTGGCGGGTATTTTTGAGGAGATTGGAGGTTCCATCGCCTTCGTTCTACCTCTATACATCATCGCACGCTTAGATCTGGATGGTGGAAGGGCGTGGGTGGTGACGAAGGATGCCCGGAAGCTGGCTCTCGCCCTCCGTTATTTGAGATCTGCAGAGGACGTACCCGATAGGGTCCTCAACGAGGTGATCGACACCCTGTGTTGCCGTTACGTAGTGTGGAGGGGTGAGAAAGGTACCTTCTACGTGTTTGATGGTGCAAAGACCCTCTCCCTCGGGTCCGAGGAGACGGTAGAAACCGTTGAAAGGTACTTAAGGACCTACGACCGTATTCTGAACGCTGCCCTCTCCAGCCTACCTTCCGGCATCCCTTCAAAAATGGGCCGAATGCTCCTTTACGAGATAACTACCCGCCATCCGGATACTGAAGGCTTTGTGGGGGAATTTTCACGCAGGTTCGGCGTAAAACTTGACTATGAGTAAAGTTAAAGTCAGAAAAAGCACCGATCTCCTAACCTACGACGCCCCTACCGGTAGGATGTCGGTTGAGGGGATACCGGTCACGTACCACTGCAACGTCTTCAACCACTTCTTCGCAAAGGGGGTGAAGTTGTCCCTCGGAGACGAGAAGGGGCGCGAGGTCCTGTACAGGGCGTCGGAGTTCGCCCACTACCGTCTATTCCGGGCGATCAAGGAGAGGTACGGCTTGGACGCCTCCGAGACCTACGCCTTTGGGATGGACTACTTCAGGAGCAGGGGGTTAGGGGTCTTGGATATAAAGGGGCGAAACAGGATATACCTCCTCGCCTCCACGCACGCCCACACCTTCGTAAAGGTGATGAGGTCCTTCTCGGACGTCCCCGTGTGCGATGCCGAGAGGGGATTCGTAGCCGGCCTACTTGAAGCCGCCCTTGACGCCGAACCGGGAGATATCCGGGTGGAGGAGACCTCCTGTATAGGGGCCGGAGACCCGGTATGCAGGATGGAGGTCAGCGTCACGGGCAAGCCGGTGGATATGCCTCAACCCGACTACGGTAGGGTGAGGTTCTACGCCGTTGACGGTGCGGAGGAGAGGGAGAGACTCATGGAGAGGCTTATGCCAGAGATTCCCGAAGCGGACGACTCCGGCATCATATCTCTGGAGTCCGCCTTTACGGATATGGGGAAGGTATGGATATCCCAACTTCCCGGAGAGTACTACGCGTACGCCAACATGCGAGCCGTAGAAGAGGCGGATAGGGAGACGTCCCGCTACACCCTGACCCTCGCCGGGTTCAACTGCGTCTTCTTCACCTACGTATCCATAGCCCGTAGCCCTGCGGGTAGGATACTCTTGGAGGGGGCTAGGACCCAAGAGGACTACTTCGTGAAACTCGCCGAGATGGGCAACTACTTCGGTTTCGGGGTGTTTAAGGTGGAAGAGTTGAAGGTGGGCAGAAGGTGTGAGTGCGACGTAAGGCTCTACAATTTCTACGAGAACTCCTACCTCGTGGCCCTCGGCAGGGAACCCGTCTCCTACTTCCTCCTTGGGGCCACCTTGGCCCACGCTTTGGCCACCTTCCGCCACCGGTACTACGAGAGGGACTCCCTCGGATCCATAAGGGCCATCTTTGAGGACTTTGACGGGGTATACGAGAGGATGGAGGCGGATATATCCTTCAACCCCGCCAAGAACGAGCAGAGGCTCCTACTAAGCCTCCCGATAGGGTCATAGCATCCCGCCTCGGAGCCGCCGCTCGGCCTCCTCCAGGTCCTCCGGTGTGTCTATCCCGAAGCCTTCGTAGTCGGACACCAGCACCTTTATCCTCCAGCCGTAGTACAGGGCGCGGAGTTGCTCCAACCTCTCGGCCCTCTCCAAGGGAGCTGGGGGCAGCCCGGCGAAGCGTAGGAGGTCCCTTAGACGGTAGAGGTATATCCCCACGTGGATGAGGTAGGTCGTGGCACCGTAGGGTACGGGGCTGCGGGAGAAGTAGAGGGCGTTGCTGTTAGCGTCCAACACCACCTTTACCCTGTGGGGGTTTCCCCCGTCCCCCGACGGGTGGGCCAGGGTATAGATTTCGGCCCCTCCCCTTTCGGCGAAGGAGAAGAGGGCGTTCAGGATATCCGGCTTGACGAGGGGTTCGTCCCCCTGTAGGTTCATAACCAGAGTATCGGGAGGTAGGTCCTCCAAGGCGTAAGCCAAACGGTCCGTACCGGAGGGGAGGTCGGAGGGGGTCATACGGACCTCACAGACGTCGGAGACGACCTCTGCTATGCGGGGGTCGTCCGTGGCCACCACGACCCTGTCGGCATCCGAGGATAGGGCGGCCTCCACCACCCACCTTATTACGGGTTTCCCCCCCAAGGGGGCGAGGAGTTTGCCCGGAAACCGCGAGGAGGAGTAGCGGGCAGGTATGCCTATAACCCTCAAGATTTCTATTCTACGGTTGGCACCGTTAAAATCACCTCTTGGGAATGCGTTATCTGGACTTTGAGAGGCCCATAGCGACGCTGGAGGAGGAGTTGGAGAGGCTCAAGGCCCAGTACGAGGCGGAGCAGGACGAGACCCTCCTCTCCCGGATCCGCGACCTTGAGAAGGAGGTCAAGAAACTACGGTACGAGATCTTCTCCAAGTTGAGCCGCTGGCAGAAGGTGCAGCTCGCCCGCCATCCCGATCGGCCGAAGCCTCTGGACCTCATTCCCCACATCTGTGAGGACTTTATAGAGCTCCACGGGGATAGGCTGTTCGGGGATGACGCCGCCGTTGTCGCTGGCCTCGCTAAGGTGGAGGAGTACGGGGTTGTGGTCGTGGGGATACAGAAGGGCAGGGATACGGAGGAGAACCTAAAGCGGAACTTCGGAATGGCCCATCCGGAAGGCTACAGGAAGGCTATGAGGCTCTTTGACCTCGCAGATAAGCTCAACTTACCCGTCCTGACTCTCGTAGATACCCCCGGTGCCTACCCCGGCATAGGGGCCGAGGAGAGGGGGCAGTTCTCCGCTATAGCGCACAGCATAAAGCGGATGCTCAACCTTAGGGTTCCGAGCATCGCCTTCATCACCGGCGAAGGGGGAAGCGGTGGGGCGCTGGCGTTGGCTGCGGCCGACAGGGTCTATATGTTAGAGTACGCCGTCTACTCCGTCATCTCCCCGGAGGGGGCGGCGAGCATACTATTCAAGGACGCGAGTAAGAACAGGGAGGCGGCCGAGGCCCTCAAGATAACGGCCGACGACCTCTACGAGTTCGGCATAATAGACGGCGTAGTGAAGGAGCCTCTCGGTGGGGCGCACAGGGATCCGAAACTGACCGCCCTCCGCATAAAGCGGGTCTTCCTCAAGGCCCTGAAGGAACTTAAGGGGAAGTCCCCCAGAACCCTCCGTATGCGCAGGTTCCAGAAGTACGTGAAGATGGGGAAGTGGATGGAGGTGTGATTTCCCCGGTATAATAGCACACTTGCTCAAGATAAGAGGGCTTTACAAAACCTACGGTAGGAAGGCCGTCCTCAAAGGCTTGGACTTTGGCGTTGCGGAGGGGGAGAGGGTCTTCCTCCTCGCCCCCAACGGATACGGTAAGAGTACCCTCCTCAAGGTCATAGCCAACGTTGAGCCTTTCCAAGCCGGTGAGATAACCGTAGCCGGCCACAAGGTCCCCTCGCCGAAGAGCAGGGCCGTCATCTCCTACGTTAGCGAGAACGACAACCTCTACGAGGGGTTCTCCCTGAAGTATCTGGGGAGGTTCTCGGCGGCCTTCTGGCCCTTTGACTGGGGCCTTTACTCCGATTTCCTGAAGGTGATAGACCTGCCCGAAGGGAGAAAGTACGGGGAACTCTCCAAGGGTCAGAGGATGCTCGTAAGGGTGGCCATCGGGATGGCTAAGGACGTCTCCCTCTACTTGGTGGACGAGCCTCTATCCTCCCTGGACTTCCTGCTGCGGGAGAAGGTGGTTGATATGATGAGGCGTAGGGAGGGACGCACCTTCCTGTTTACGTCTCACCAGATAGACGAGCTGGCGGAGTTTGCAACCCGTTTCGTCTTCCTCAAGGGTGGCCGCATCGTCAAGGAGACCTCCAACCCCAACGCCGTCAAGGACATCTACGGGGAGGTGTTCGGTGGGTAGGTACCTAAGGCTCGCCGTCATAGGTGGAGGGGTCCTGCTACTCCTCCTCTTCACCTTCTTCCCATTTTACTGGATGTTTATCACCTCCCTTAAGACGCAGTCGGAGGCCATACTCTTCCCGCCCACCCTGTGGCCCAGGGAGATAACCCTTGACGCGTACCGCCTCGTCTTCACCAAGCTGAACCTCGGGGCGAGCGTCCTCGTTACCCTCGGCATGATCCTCTTCATCGTCAGCGGTGAGGTGATAACCTCCACCCTCGCCGCCTACGCCTTCTCGTGGATAGACTTCAAGGGTAGGGAACTGCTGTTCTCCTTCCTCTTGGTGATGGCCTCGGTACCTATGCCCGTCTTCATCCTCCAGCTCTTCGTCGTCGTCCAGAAGTTGGGCCTCGTGGATACCTTCGCCGGCCTCGTCGTCCCATGGATGGCCAACATATACTCCATCTTTCTCCTCCGTCAGGCCTTCCGGAGTATTCCAAAGGAACTAAGGGACGCCATATACATAGACGGCGGAAACGACCTCACCTTCCTCCTCAAGGTGGCCATCCCCATAATAAGGCCAGTGATAATAACAGTGGTCGTCTTCAGTGCCGTATATACGTGGAACTCCTTCCTGTGGCCCCTGTTGGTCGTCTCCGACAAGAACCTACGGCCTATCCAGTTGGCTGTGGCGTACTTCTCGCAGGGGGAGGTCTCCAACTACCCCGCCCTCATGGCGGCCTCCTTCCTGAGCGCCCTGCCCGCCCTTGTCGTCTTTGCCATCTTCCAGAGGCAGATAACGGAGGTCTACGCGAGGGGAGGTATGAAGGACTGATGCGGGTAAAGGTGAGGGTAAAACCCGGCTCCAAGAGGGTAAAGGTGGAGAAGGTAGGGGATACCCTCGTCGTCTCCGTCAGGTCCCCCGCACGGGAGGGGAAGGCCAACGCCGAGCTGACTGAAGTCCTGGCGGAGTACTACGGCGTTCCGAAGTCCAGGGTGAGGATAGTTAGAGGACACCGCAGCAGGGACAAGGTGGTGGAGATAGAGGAAGATTAACCCCCTTACAATCGCCGCCTATGGCTTCCTCCGAGTACGAGGTAAGGCTGAAGAAGCTGCAGCTCCTTAGAGACCTTGGCGTTGATTACCCCTACAGGTACGAGACCACCCACAGCATAGACGACCTGAAGGAGAGGTTTGAGGAGGGCCTGAAGGTGCGGATAGCAGGGAGGGTGATGACGAAGAGGCCCTTCGGGAAGCTCATATTTTCCCACCTGCGGGGAGACTTCAACGACATCCAGATAATGGTCCAGAGGGGGAAGACCCCGGAGGACTTCTTCGTAGGCCTGGACCTTGAGAGGTACGAGGGGAGTAGAAATCCCGCCAAGTTGTACGAGAAGCTCATAGACATAGGGGACGTTATCGGCGTTGAGGGGGAGACGATAAGGACGAAGACGGGGGAGCCGACGGTCTTGGTTGAGAGGCTGACCCTCCTGGTCAAGTCCCTCCACCCCCTGCCGGAGAAGTGGCACGGCATACAGGACCCGGAGCTGAAGTACCGTCAGAGGTACCTCTACCTCATATCCAACCTTGAGGCCCGGAGGCACTTCTACAGGCGGTACGTCTTTTTGAAGGAGACCCGCCGCTTCTTTGAGGACAGGGGGTTCGTGGAGTTAGATACCCCCATCCTGCAGCCCATATACGGGGGGGCGACGGCGAGGCCCTTCAAGACCTACTCCAACGCCCTTGAGACCGACCTCTACCTCCGCATAGCGACGGAGCTGTCCCTGAAGAAGCTTTTGGTGGG
>WGAN01000021.1 GCA_015494805.1 Caldifarciminota bacterium | reverse complement strand
AGGAGAGATTCGGCCTTAGGGTTGAAGGCAGGAGGATAGAGGCTGATGAGGATGCGAGGATATACGACTCCGCCGGCCGTCTCGTTGGAGAGGTGCGCAGAGGTGGAGCGTGGGTAGGGAAGGCCGGGGTTTATCTGGTTAAGTGGAGGGGTGGCAGCAGGGTGGTCGTTCTCCGGTGAGACGCAAAACGGGGTTATAATTCCAGCCTTTGGGGCGTGGTGTAATCGGTAGCACACCAGACTTTGGATCTGGTAGTGGAGGTTCGAGTCCTCCCGCCCCAGTTTGGACGTAAGGAAGGTAGCCCATCTCGCCCGCCTTGAGGCCGACGAGGGTTTAGCCGAAGACTTCAAGAGTATTTTGAAGTTCGTCTCCGTCCTTGAGGAGGTACCAGACGTGGAGCCTCTACTCTCCGTGGCCGAGGGGTACTCCCCCCTCCGTGAAGATGAGGTAGGGGAAACCTATCCCGACATATACGCCCTCGCACCGGATACCGAAGGCAGATTCGTACGGTTCCTGTCCCCCATAGGTAGGAAAACTTGAGCCGCATTCTGGCCGCCTTATCCTACGTTCCCTTTCTGTTCCTCCTTATCCTCTTCCTGCCCAAAGATAAGTTCGTAATCTTTCACATTCGGCAGGGTTTCGTCCTCTCCACCCTATGGTTGGTCTGGCTCTTCGTTTGGCGGTTCGTCCCCCTCGTAGGTTGGGCGGTCCTCGCCCCCCTGGGACTGGTCTTCCTCCTCTACCTGACCGCCTTCGGGATGCTTCAGGCCCTAACCGGCAAGGTTGAGCCTCTACCGTTGGTAGGTACGTGGGCGGACAAACTCCGCCTCTGATCCCACCGTACAATCCCCCACTTACATGTCCCGAAAGGTACTTATAACAGGCGCAGCCGGTTTCATAGGGAGTAAAGTTGCGGAGGAGTTCCTTAGGAGGGGGTACGAGGTCGTTGGCATAGACAACTTTGATCCCTACTATCCGAGGGAGTACAAACTCCTCCGCCTTGAAGACCTCAAGGATCATCCGTCCTTCACCTTCTACGAGGGGGACTTCGTAGATAGCGAGTTCCTCCGCAGTGTCATAACCCCGGATATTGAGGGGATACTCCACATAGGGGCGAAGGCTGGGGTCAGGGCGAGCATAAGGGACCCGGAGGCGTACTTCAGGACCAACACCCTGGGGACCTTGAGGATCCTTGAGGTTATGCGGGAGAGGGGGATTGGGAAGATCCTGATGGCCTCAACCTCCTCCATATACGCCGGCCACCCCGCCCCTTTCCGTGAGGATATGAAGACCGACAGGCCCATATCTCCCTACGCCGTCAGTAAGAAGGCGGCGGAGAACCTCCTATACACCTACCACCACCTCTACGGCATAGAGGCCACCGTCCTTAGGTACTTCACCGTTTATGGCCCAAAGGGAAGGCCGGATATGAGCGTTTTCAAGTTGATATACTCCGCCCTGTCCGGCGAGGAATTCCCCCTGTACGGCGACGGTACGCAGAGGAGGAGCTTCACGTACATAGACGACGTAGCCGAGGCCACCTATCTGGCATATGGGAGTATAAAAGGATACTCCCTATTCAACGTCGGGAACGAGATGGACCACCCCCTGAACGCTGTCATCTCCACGGTGGAGAGATACACGGGCAGGAGGATAAACCTCAAGAGGTACCCCTTCAACCGGGCCGACCTGCCCATAACCAAGGCGGACGTCAGTAAGATCCGCAGGGAGCTGGGTTGGGAACCGACCACACCCCTTGAGGAGGGCCTAAGGAGAACGGTGGAGTGGATGGTGGATAACTGGGAGACCGTACGGCGGATATTCCCCCGTATGCCGGAGATATAACGGATGGGGGTCGGATAGTACCGGGGGCGTACCGATACCCCTCGCTGGGCCTTACTAATCCCTTATTAATCCCTATGACCGCGTGCTTCGGCCCTTGTCCGGAGAATTTCTTCGGGGTCGTCCAGCGACGCCTAAATACGGGCAGGATACACTATTTCTCGCATATTTTGTGGCAATTAGTAAAAATGTATAAAACTTCGGTTAAAACCTAAAATTTACTACACAAAATGACACCGGTAGGGGATAGACTATCTGACGTCGCATTCACATGGTTGAGAGGATACCTACCCGCCGTCCAAGTTCGCATAGGGTATAGTTCCCTGACACCATTTTCCATCCGTTTGATGAGGCTGTAGAGTAATCGGCATTTTATTGGTAGAATTCCTCACCCCAATTAAGACAATACACCTTCAAAGCAGAAATTTGAACGTCAGGAAGCTTACGCTCGCATCTCAACAAATTTTGAACGGCATTGGGCGGTCCGTCCTAGACGGCGAAGGTTTGCCAGCAATCTCTTGAAATTTTGAATCCATTTCACAAAATCATAAACACTTTCTTGAGATGGGGAAATATTCGTCCCCTCCAATGCGTTGGCGTAGGTCCGCCTCCCGTAAAGGGGACCTTCAATTACCCAGAAACCCGAATACCACCTCACTAGTGCAATCCGTTCAAATCTACAGACGGTCCGTCGTACCACCCCGTAGGAGTCGGAGACTTAGTCTGTAAGCGTCGTATCCCGGTAAGGGGATTTTGGTAATTTATGGCGGAGATTTTAACTTTCGGAATTCAGAGGGCAGATTTATGAATTGGAATCGGTAGCGTCTGTAAAGTCATAGGAAAACCTGCAGGCGATCTCCGTTGGGTACCGCACACCCAACGAATTACCATCCGTTAAAATTCTAAACTTATGCTCTACCTCGTGTTCGGAGCGTGCAACTACACCTCCACATACGCCGACGGTTTCGGACCCTTTGAGAGCGACTATCAACCGAGGACCCTCCTCACCTGCAACGGGAAGTTGTACCTCCTCTACCACGGCGGGTGTCCGGAGAGGAGGCTCTACCTGTGGAATATTACCGACGACACCCTCTCAATCGCTGGGGACAGCCACGGTTCCGAGAGCAGTATAGCCTGCTACGGGGATACCCTATACGTGGGGTACTACCACTTCGGCGATTCGGCCATCACGGTCAACGTCTCCTACGACGGCGGGGGGACCTGGAACACCGTTCTGGTCGTAGATTCCAGCGAATTCAAAGAGGACGAGCCTGCCCTCCTCCTCTCGGATGATACCCTGTACCTGACCTTCGTTTATGAGATATCGGGGCCGGAGATACAGTTCTACAGACTCCCCATCGGCCTCCCAAACTTCTCAATCGGGGTCGTCCGCACCCCTTACATCGCCCACAACTCCCCAATCTTCAAGGCCCCGAATGGGGATATGTATATCCTGGCGGCAGCGTGGGACTTGGAGGGCGGAGGGTACGTCCTAAGGTACGACGGCACAAGGTGGCATTACGGCGAGGTCCTATCGTCGGGGGCGCCCTACGACATAGGGTTCGTAGGGGGTAGGGTGGTCGTGGCCGGGGTGTCGGGGCCAAAGGAAAACCGGAGTGTGGTCGTATGCGTATCCGATACTTCCCTCCGATTCTCCTGTAGCAAGTTGGCGGAGAACGTGGGCAGGGTCACCAACGTGGATGTGGTTGCAGGGATACCAACGTACGTCATATGGTCGGACAACTCCACGGGTCGTTTCAGGCTAAGGATGTTCCAAACGGAAGACCTGAACCTCTGGAGCGACTTTCCGCTGGACGACTACCTCCCGCCTACCGGAAACTTCTACTATCCGGTGGCGGCCCTGTACAACGGGGAACTCTACATAGCCCACACTACGGATATCTCCGGCAGACCCTCCGTCGCCCTCTTAAGGCTGGACGACAACTCCAAGCTTGAACGTTCGGACACCTCCAAAGTCCCCTGTAGATACTACGATGAGGCCGGGAGGAAGACCACACCTAAACGGGGGAGGGTGATATTGGGGTGCGGGACCAGATACATCGGACGTTAATCCCCTCCTATTCCGAAGCCCACTCCCACCTCCAACACCGGCTCTACCCTGCGGCTGCCGGGTGGATACCTGAGGCCCCCTATTGCCCCCACCTCAAGAAACCTCCATCTCAAGACCTTCCTCCCAACGAGGGAGAGGGAGGTACCGTCGTCGCCCCACTTCCCTATGCCCACGCCGGCGGAGAACCAGCGGAGGTCGTAGAGGGCGTAGGTCTCACCTACGAGGGTGTATCCGGGTAGTCTCGCCGTCCCGAATACGCTCACAAGGGTGATCCTCCCCATATCAACGCCGAAGTACCCTCCCCTGAACCGGTCGTAGGGGGAGAGCATTCCCCCCGCAAAGAGCCTCATTCTTACCCCGGAAGGACGGGAGCCTTCCACCCTGAAGGTCTCCGATGCCCGCAGGGACAGGGAGGTCTTTACGACGTTCGTCCTGTCCTCGTGGTGCCTTATCGTCCCCCTCAAACCGTCTTCGGCCTCGTAGAGGTCCATCCGGTAGACCGGCACCTTCGGATAGTAGGCCACGCGCCCCACGAGGGAGAAGGAGAGGGGGCCGAGGTCTCCCAACCTCAAAACCGCCCCCAGACCTCCGCCGAAGATGGAGGTCCTGCCCTCGTTCCCGTTGAAGGCGTCTATGGTACCTTGGCCGTAGTAGGACATAGAGGAGAGGGCTTCGGGGGTGCATTCCATGGTCGTCTGCCCGTATATGAGGCCGACGAAGGGGAGCAGCCTCCCCATCTCCCTACCGTACGAGGCGGATAGGTACCTTATACCGGTGGAGAAGCAGGCCTCCGCCGTGGGGGACGGCCCCTCAAGGAAGCGGCCGTACCGGAGGGTTAAGGTCCCCCATTCCCCGTACAGGGACACGTCCGCACTGCTCACGTAGTAGGGTGTCCTCTCAAGGACGCCTTTTCCGTAGCCCACAAACGGGTTCAGGTGAAGTCCGAGGCCCACTATCATCTTGCCACCTCCACCTTGGCTGCTATCCCCAGGCCGACGCCGAAGGTGAGGGTGAGGAAGTTCCCGACGATGCGGTCCACGGGCTTTACGTATCCGGGGTACTTGACGGTGGGGAAGTAGGTAAGGCTCAACCTCGGTGAGACCTGCAAAAAGGAGGTCCTTCCCCTGTAGGACAGGGTGGCATCAAAACCGAAGAAGTTAAGGTTGGTCTCCGCCACCAGCCCTCCTCCTACGCCTAAGTTCCCGGTGTAGCGTACGTACTTGAGGACGTAAAGGGACCTGTTTAACCTCCCCATCCTCCTCCATCCGGCCACCATCGTGTGGGGGCTGAACCCCAGATACAGGCTTATCTCCGGCGTCTCATCGTGGAAGGTCTTCACCTCCCCATACTTCGGATAGGAGGCCAAAAAGGGCAGGAAAACGGAGGCCCCTACGAGCATGCTTCACCTCCTTTCAAAAATATTGCCCACGTCATAGTCTCACCTACCCAGGGCCAAACTTAATGTAGGCCATCGCCCGGAGGACCCTAACCTCACCCTTCGGACTTATGGCCCCATCCACCTCCCTATAGACCGATAGGGACGGGTAGTAGGCCATACCTACGGTCGGGGCAATAGAGAGTATGCGGT
>WGAN01000020.1 GCA_015494805.1 Caldifarciminota bacterium | reverse complement strand
GGGGGAGTACTCCGGTCCCTACCCCTTCCACTACGTGCTGGAGTTGGACTTCCCCACGTACAGGCCGGAGGAGTGTCCCCTTTGCGCCTCCGGACTCCCCCTGACGTCGCCGGGGAGGGGTGGGGTATGATCTCCCGCTTAGAATAGGGGGCGATGTTCCTACTGCTCCTGTCCTATAAGGTGGAGTTCCGGATAACCGGCGAGGCCGGTCAGCCCCTTGAGGACGCCTTCATATACGTAAAGGAGCTGGGGGTGAGGGCATACACGGACAGGAGCGGTAAAGCCCACCTGAACCTCAAGGGAGGGGAGTACCACGTCCTCGTCCAGGCCCTTGGCTACAGGGTGGGGAGGTTCTCCCTGAAGGTGGGGAGGGATACGACGGTCATATACACCCTGAAGCCTTTGACCTTCATCCTCGGTGAGGTGGAGGTCTCCCCCAAGACCCGGAGCGCCTACGAGGCCTCGGAGCCGAGGTTCCTTGAGGCCATGCCCTTCGTCGGCGACCAGGACGTTGGCTACTTCATATCCGTCGCCCCCGGTGTCGTCCCTGTCTACGGGCTGGCTTACTTCTCCGTCCGCGGCTCCTCCCCCTTTGAGAACCTCATAACCTACGACGGCATCCCCCTCTTCAACGCCTTCAGCTACTACGGGATGTACACCCCCATAAACGTGGATATAGTGAGCAAGGTCCGGTTCCTGCGGGGGGCCTTTACGCCGGAGGTGGGGAACTTGTCGGGCGCCCTGATAGACTTTGAGAGTGCGGAGCCGGACTCCTTCTCGGCTATCTTCCGCCTCAGCCGTACCAACAGCGGCGTCGCCATCCGGGGTAAGGGGTACGTCCTCTCCGGCAGGGTTGGCCTCTTCGCCCCCCTCAAGGGGATAAACATCCTCGGAACCGTCACGGGGGACGTCTCTGGTAAGTTCTCCTTCGGCAACTCCCTGAAGGGGCTCTCCTTCTCCTTCGTGGCTAACCGGGCCGTCAACTCCTACAAGAACGCCTACAGGGGCCTCTTCTACACCTCCTCCATCTTCAACGGCGGGGCAGCCCTCCGGGGGAGGTACGCCACGGGCCGCGCCTTCATCAAGCCCGGCCTGATATACTCCACCTCCCTCTTCGCCAGTGAGGACCTCTCCTACCGCCTCCCCTACGTGACCGACTACTACATTTTCAACGCCCACAGCAGGTACGAGGTCGTCCGGGGGTACCTGAACGTGGACGCCGGCAGCGTTATAGCAGGGACGGAGATACAGGCCATAAACTCCAACATCTACGGCACCGCCCTTGAGATGAACGACACCCTGATAGCCATATACCTCCTGCAACACGTCTATCCTACGAAGGTCTTCTGGGGGAACTACGCCAAATATCACTACGAGGACGAGCATACCCTCGCCGAGGTGGGGGCGAGGGCCGATTACTTCCCCGGCATCGGCTTCCGCCTATCCCCCTCCGGCTTCTACAAGTACTACCCCAACACCCGGTGGGCCTTCAAGGTGCAGGGGGGGCTGTACAGGCAGTTCTTTACCTCCATCTTCGCCTTCCCTCCGGACGTCTTCTACTACGTACCCGTCAGCAGGTCGGAGATAAAATCCTACCAGGTCCTCGTCGGGGCGGAGCGCACCTTCCCGTGGGGAATATCGGAGGTTACCTTCTTCGGTAAGTACTACCCAACCTTTACGTACATGACGACGAGGCTTGAGGAGAGGGTGGGCCAGCTTCAAGCCTTCGGGATGGACCTGTGGGTCCGGAAGGAGAGTAAGGTACCCCTGCCCATAACGGCGGACGTCTCCCTAACCTTAATGAACTCCCGGATAAGGTACGAGGGGGATACGGTCTGGTACCCCACCCCGTGGGACGTGAACGCCACCCTGAATACGACCGTCTTCGGATACATCAGGAAGGGGGAGTGGGAGGTGGTGGTGGGAAGCAACGTAGCCTTCTACTACGGACGCCCCTTCCGCGGGATAATAAGCCACTGGAGGGACCCCTTCCGGGGGGAGCAGTTCATCCTTGACAGCACCCACGCCCTCCGCATGCCCCCCTACGCGCGGGTGGACGTATTCTGGAGGTCCCCCATCCCCTTCAAGCTCGGCCCCTTCTCTCTTGACATCTCCTTCTCCGTCATAAACCTCTTCCCAAGGAAGGACGTGACCTTTGACCCCACCAACCCCGACGCCGACCTCGCCAACCTGACGGCCTCCTACCCGATATCCTCAATAGTATTGCGGGCGGTCTATTGACCTTATGGAAGAGGTCCTGCACTCCCTGAACCTGAAGGAGGAGAAAGTCGTAAAGGTGGCGGCTTTTAAGGGGAGGTGGTGGGTGATGGGTGAGGAGAATGGGAGATGGTTCCTCGTAGTTGATGGCAGGAGGTGGGGGCCGTACCGGGACGTATCGGCCCCGGTATTCTCCGAAGACGCCTCAATCTGGGCCTTCAGCTACAGGAGAGACGAGGGGTACTACGTCGTCTTGAACGGGGAGACCTTCGGACCTTACGAAGACGTACCCTATTACTCGCCGGCCCTTTCCCACGACGGCTCCGTCCGGGTGGTCGTAGGGAAGGAGGGGGGATGGGTACGTGGTTATAGCCAACGGTGAGAGGATGGGTCCCTTTGAGAAGGTCTGGCCCCCGTACTTCGCCGGGGAGATGCGGGGCTTCACGTACTACTCCGATGGGATGGCCTACGTCCGTCTGAAGGATAGGATCCTGGGGCCTTACGAGAGGGTGGCCTACGGCTCCCCCTTCTTCTCCGGGGACGGCAAGAGGTGGGCGGTGGCCTACGCCGAATCCGGCCGGTGGTACGTCTCGGTGAACGGGGAGGCCTTCGGCCCGTACGAGGACGCCTGGCCGGTGTCCTTCTCCCCGGACGGGAGGCACTGGTGGATGAAGTACCCGTACGAGGGGAGGTGGTACCTGGTCCTGGATGGGGAGAGGTTCGGCCCCTTCCGGGAGTACTACCACATCTCCGGCCCATCCTTTGAGGACGGCCCCGTCTTCTATGCCTACGGGGATGGGAAGGTGGTCAGGATATCCGCCGTATAATTTCCACTCCGCCCCCGTAGCTCAACAGGATAGAGCAGCGGATTTCTAATCCGCAGGTTGGGGGTTCGAGTCCCTCCGGGGGCGCCTTTTTTTGTGGGAACGGTTCTCGGAGCAACATCGTGTTCTTAGATAGGCGGAAGGGGAGGCGGTAGGCCGTCCTTACAATATTCCCTCATGAAGAAGGTAGCGATAATCGGCGCAGGAAACGTTGGAAGCGAGGCTGCAAGGTACCTCGCCCAGAAGGGCTTAGCAGAGGTCGTCCTCCTTGACATCGTTGAGGGTATAGCCAAGGGCAAGGCCCTTGACATATGGCACTCCGGCCCCATCATCCCCTCCACGACCGTTATATACGGCACCAAGGACTACGAGCTGATAAAGGACAGCGACGTCGTCATCATCACCGCTGGCCGCCCTCGCAAGCCCGGTATGAGCCGGGAGGAACTCTTGAAGGTGAACTTTGACATCGTCTCCTCCGTCGCCGAGAACGTAAAGAAGTACGCCCCCAACGCCGTCGTGATAGTCGTGACCAACCCCTTGGACGCTATGGTCTATACCGCCTACAGGGTGACGGGCTTCCCGAAGAAGAGGGTTATGGGGATGGCGGGCCTGCTTGACTCCTCCCGCTTCGCCGCCTTCATAGCGATGGAGCTGGGCGTATCCGCCGCCGACGTCAGGGCTATGGTCCTCGGAACCCACGGCGACCTGATGGTACCCGTTATGAGGTTCACGTCCATAAACGGTCTCCCCGCCACTATGTTCATAAGCGAGGAGAGGATGAAGGAGATCATCAAGCGCACACAGAAGGCGGGCGGTGAGATAGTGGGGCTGATGGGTACCAGCGCCTGGTTCGCACCCGGTGACGCCGCCGGTCTGATGGCCGAGGCCGTAATACTGGACACCAACCGCGTCCTCCCCGCCTCCGTCTATCTGGAGGGTGAGTACGGCATAAACGGCGTCTTCGTAGGCGTACCCATCGTCCTCGGTGAGGGCGGTATAAAGAAGATCCTTGAGGTAGAACTCACCGACGAGGAGCTGGAGGCCCTCAAGCGTAGCGCCGAGCATGTGAAGAAACTCCAGGAGCAGGTGGACGCCCTGCTCGGATAGGGATCCAACGCACCGGAGTTGGGGGGCCGGAAGGCCCCCCTTTTTTTGGCTTAGAATATCCAACGTGGATAGGAGGTTCCTGCTCCTTACCGTCGGCCTGCCGGGGGTGGGGAAGACGACCCTCGTCAGGCACCTGTTGAGGCTGATAGACGGTGCCAAGGCGTACGAGTCGGACGTGGTGAGGAAGCGTCTACTGGGCTACCCTCCCGACCGTCCCCTACCCCGCCACCTATACAACCCACGGGTGAACGGTAAGACCTTCGCCTTCATAAGGGAGGAGGCGAGGAGGGACCTGAAGGATGGCCTTAGCGTCATCGTCGACGCCACCTTTACCCGCAGGGAGTACAGGAGGCCCTTTCTGGATATGGGCCTGGAACTGGGGGTCCCGACCGTCGGGATACACGTCTTCGCCGAGGAGGAGGTGGTGTTGAGGAGACTGCAGAGGGCGAGGGGGGTTTCGGACGCCAACGTGGAGGTGTATCTGCTCCTTAAGAGGACAGCCGAACTTCCCCCCGACGAGATGCCCCACATCTCCGTGGACGGTACGGAGGAGCCTTTCACCGCCGCCGTAAAGGTCCTGACCTGGCTCAAGGGTCTCCTTAGGGCGCTCTGACTTGCTAACGAAACAGCACGAGATAGTCCTTCAAGCCTTTGCCCCCTTCCCCTCCGCCGATCCTAACCTTGAGCAGTATCCCACACCTCCGGGGGTGGCCGTGAGGTTCCTGAACATAGCGGCGGGGGACGTAAGGGGTAAGAGGGTGGTGGACCTCGGATGCGGTACGGGGATCCTCACGGTGGGGGCGGCTCTACTCGGAGCCTCCATCTCCATCGGGGTGGATGTGGACGCCGAGGTCCTTAAGGTAGCCCGGAGAAACCTGCGTCTGGCCTCGGAGGTCTTCGGGAACTTGAACGTGGCCTTCGTCCGGGGCCGCATCCCGGACTTCCACTTCCGGGCGGATACGGTGGTTATGAACCCCCCTTTCGGGATGCGGAGGAAGGGGAGCGACGCCCTCTTCCTAACTACGGCCATGGCCGGGGCGAGGGTGGTCTGGACCCTACTGGGGAGGAGGAGCGACCCCTTCGTAGCCCGGTTGGCGGAGGGGATGGGCTTCAGATGGGAGAGGGTGGCGGATATACCCTTCCCTCTGACGAGGAGCATGCCCTTCCACAGGAGGGACAGGGTCAAGATAGAGGTCAGCGTATATAGGTTGGAGAGACGACTTTAATCCGTAGAATACTCACTCTTGAAGGGTCCCCTCTTCTGGACGCTCGCCTCCCGCGTCGGGATACAGGCCTTCGCCCTACTGCGGACGGTCGTCCTCGCCCGTCTCCTATCCCCTTACGATTTCGGGGTAGCCACCTCCGCCTTCATAGCGTACCAGATGTTGGATATGATGACCTTTACGGGTTTTACGACGGCCTTGACCGCCCAGAAGGGGAACTTCCGGGAGGGGTACCCCACCCTCTGGTGGAGTACGGTTATAAGGGGCCTCCTCCTCGCCGCCCTCCTCTACGTCTCCTCCGACGCCATCGGCAGGTTCTTCAACGACCCCAACGTGGCCTACACGAGCCGTTTGGTGGCCCTGGCCTTCGTACCCTACTCCCTCGTCAATCCCGTAATGGTGGTGGAGGCCTCCCGCTTCTTCCGGTTTGAGAAGATATTCGTCGTTGAGATAGGGGAGGCGGCGGCGTACTTCCTGACCGCCCTCCTCCTCGCCCAGCACCTCCGGGACTACAGGGCGTTGGTCTTCGGCTTCATAGCCGCCGGTTTTACCAAGTTCGTCCTCTCCTACGTCGTCAGGCCCTACCTCCCCTCCCTCTCCTTCAGCCTCAAGTGGCTCAAGCGGATGTTCTCCTTCGGCATATGGGTGAACTTCACCTTCGTCCTGAACTTCGTCCTGATGTACATGGACAGGACGGTTGTCGGTAAGTTCGCTGGCCAGTCCGCCCTCGGTCACTACTCCAACGCTCAGAAGTTCGCCTTCCTCGCCCCTCCCCAGATAAGCGCTATGCTCTCCCGCGTCCTCTTCCCCTACTTCGTCACCGCACCGGATGAGGATGCTCGGAGGGTCTTCGGCATATACATGCGAACCGTTCTGCTCATAGGCTCCGTCTTCTTCGCCCCGATGTTCTTCTGGAATAAGGGGCTGATAGACCTCCTCCTAGGCCCCGGATGGGAGTACGCCGCCCGGATACTCCGTCCCCTATCCCTCGCTGGCCTCCTCGCCATGGTCTCCAACACCATCAGCCCCATCTCGCAGGGGAGGGGGATGCCCCGCCTGGACGTTATGAGGCTGGCCGTCATCCCGGTCGTCTTCGGTGCCGTGGCCTCACTCAACCTTAGGGACGGGGTCTGGATAGCCTGGAGCCTCGCGGTGGGCTACGCCTCCTCCCTCCCCCTATCCTTCTGGGGGATAAGCCTCTCCGGCGTTCCCCTACCCTACGTCCTCCGTCCTCTGATACCCTTCACCCTGGCCCTCCTGCTCTCCTCCCCCCTATACCTCCTATCCCCCATTCTCCCCGCCGTCCTCCTGCCCATCTTAACCCTCGCCCTTGAGGTAATGCTCTTCAGAAGTGTCGGGGCGGTTGAGTTCCTGAAGGTGAAGGTGCCGAAGGCTTAGAAGAGGACCACCCTGCCCTTCCTTAGGCGTCCCCTACGCCCCGTCCTTCGGCCGCTTACGTCGTAGGTCCCTCCCTCCGTTTCCCTCAAGGCTCTCCTTCTTTCTGCGACGTCAAGGGAGCGTAGGACCTTCCCCCTTCCGACGGGTACGGTGCCGGTGTAGGAGTAGGAGCCGTAGAAAACGGTGGTGGTCGTACTGTCCCACATTACCTTGGTTATGCCGAAGTTGGGTACGTAGTAGTAGGTGCGGTACTCCGTTATTAGGGTGGAGTCGGGGGAGAAGGTGGAGGTGGTTATCATCTTGCTGTGGAGGACGAGCAGTACCTTTACGTTCCCGGTTAGGCCCCCCACTACGGCGTCGGTGCTTTCCACTACGGCCGTTGACGGGAGGTATACGAGGGTGTCGGCTACGCTGTCCATATCCACATCGGGGATAGGTACGGGGGTATTGAGGGGGATGATGCAGTCGTTCCAGGCCTCCCAGGTGTCCCCGACGTTGGCGTTGTAGCGGGCGAACCTGTGCTGGAGGTTGTGGTAGTAGTCGTTCCCGGCCCATACGAGGGAGGAGTCCCTTACGGTGTCCCGCATTACGGAGATCTTCACCAGCTTGCCGGAGAGGTCGGTACAGGAGCCGTACAGGGGGAGGGTGTAGGTGGCTTCTACGCTGTCCCTCTCCGGGTTTCCCGATGGGACGGTTAGGTAGTCCCAGAAGTTCCCGACGCTCAAACCGAGGTAGGCCAACATAGGGCAATTTTAAGGCCGCTCACATAACCACCCGATGCACCTTTTGGCCAGTGCGGAGGAAGTAGACGCCCCTGCCGAGCTTGAGGGTGGTACCCCTCTCGGCTCTACCTTTCTGTAGGAGGGAGCCGTCAGCTCCGAATACGGCGTAATCCGTCGCCCTCGTGAAGGTTATCCGGCCGGAGCCTACTAGGAAGGGTTTCCCTTCTCCGTTCCCCTCATTTACGGCGAGGTCGTCGCCCCTGCCGTAGGGGCAGTTGTCGTCTATGACGGCTATCTGGGGTGGGCTTTCTCCGGTCAGGATCAGCTCAACGAAGCCGTCCCCATCGGCGTCGGCGACGGAGACGTTCCGGAGGTTCCCGACGGCATTCCCGTACCATATAGTACTGCCGTCGCTGGAGTTGAGTATATACACGTAGCCGTGGTAGGAGGCCGTGACCACTTCAAACCCCGGCGTTGAGATGTCCATATCGGCGAGGATCTCCCCCACGGGGTACTGCTGGGATAGGGAACGGCTCCACACTACCCCCCTGTCCGAGCCTCTGAACCTGTAGAGGTGGCCGAAGCGGTTCCCCTTAAAGACCTCCACGTGGCCATCGCCGTCCACGTCGTATATACCGGCCGTTGGAAAGGTGTAGGTGGCGGACGAGGTGAAGGGGGAGCCGCTCAACTCCGTACCGGAGGGGCCGTCTATGAAGTGAAACTTGGAACAGTTGGAGCCTATCACTACGTCCATATCCCCATCCTCGTCTATGTCCCCCACAGCCGGCGGGTTGGAGTAGGTGTTGCACCCGACGTCCAAGCTCCACTCTACGCTCCCCGTACATCCGTCCAGGGCGTAGACTCTGGTACCGCTACCCCCGGCTATAACCTCCTTACAGGGGTCCCCGTCCAGTTGGGCGATGGCCGGGAAACTCCCGTCGCTGGCGTTTATGCTTCTGGACCACAGGATGGTGTTGGTGGAGGGGGTGTACGCGTAGATGTTTCCGTTGTCGCTCTGGACGATTATGTCAAGGAGGCCGTCGGCGTTCACGTCCCCTACGGAGGTGGAGGCGTCCGTACCCCCGATGTTCCGGGATACCTCAACCGTCCCCGTCGCCCCGTCAAGGACGAAGACGTCTCCGCTCCAAGTTGAGATGACGACCTCAAGGGCGCTATCGTTGTCCATATCGGCTATGTTCGGGGTGTACTCCCCTGCCACGCTTCCGAGGTTCCGCGTCCATTCTAACGCCCCCGTCCTGCCGTCAAAGGCGTAGATTATGTGATCGTAGGAGCCTACCACGACCTCCGGATTTCCGTCCCCGTCTATATCCGCCACTGTGGCTTGGGAGATTATCCAGTTCCCCGTTGTGTAGGTCCATACGGTGGTGGCCGAGCCGCAGTAGAAGTTCCCCCTCATAGTCTGCACGCCCGTGTGCTGGGCGTTTCCCTGATAGGTCTGCCAAGTGCCGTAGGCGACGCTGTCGGGAAATCCTATCAGGTATATTACCAGCATAAGGCCAAATTTTAAGGGTGCGATGTGAGTGTTGGTTTGAGTATTCCAGAAAATGACGATTTTTCTGCATCACTTAGTATCTGACGAGGGTATCCACATCCGCGGTGATTTCAAAAATTGAAGTCCGGGTCTCAAGAATCCGCCACGGCGTTAAAGATTTTTATTCCAACTTTAGGAAACGTTGAATGTTGTTAATGAGAACCGATTCAAAATTTTAAAATAGCGGAATTTTACGATGACCGTTAAGCGGCTATCACCTCATCCAATACGGTTATCCATTAAGTGGTACGTATCCCCCTACCTTCCGGACGTACTCCACGAAGTCCCTGTAGATGGGGTGGGTCCTTAGGGTCAAGGAGTCTCCGACGGTTATGAGCTTCCTCTTAGGCCGGGTTATGGCCACGTTCAGGCGGCGTACGTCGTTAAGGAAACCTATCTCCCCCCTCCGGTTGGACCTCACGAAGGATACCACTATGACCTCCTTCTCCCTTCCCTGAAACCCATCCACCGTCTTCACCTCCACCTCCTCCGGCACTCCCCCCTCGTAGAGCATCCTCCTTAACAGGTCCACCTGATCGTCGTAGGGGGATATCACGCCAACGTCCGTAGGCTTCAGGCCGAGGTTCAGGAGGGCGCGGACGGCTTGGAAGACCACCCTCGCCTCCCCCTCGTTGTAGTAGGACGTGGAACCCCTCCGCTGTTTCTCCGGGGAACTGCCAAGGGTATCGGCGAAGACGACCGGCTTGAGGGGGTGGAGTAGGACGGACAGGGGAGGTTGGAGGGCGGAGACCTTCTCCTCGGTTATCCCCAGATCTGCGAGGGTGTGGTGGGCGACGCTCTCGTGGGCTACGAGCTTTCCATCGTAGAAGGTACGGTTGGGGAACTCCATTATGACCTCGTGCATCCGGTACTGTATCCGCAGCATCTCCTTGATCCCGTCCCCGTAGACCTCAAGGAGGCGCTCAAAGAGGGTCCTCTGCAGGTGCTTTGCGGCCTCCTCGCTAAGGATGGTGGGAGGGAGCTGCTTGTGGTCCCCCGCCATCACCCACCTACTACCCTTGACCATCGGGATCAGGCAGGAAGGCTCGGTGGCCTGGGTCGCCTCGTCTATGAAGACGACGTCAAACGTAAAGTGGGCGAGGACCTCGCTCCCGGCGGAGGAGTTGGTGGAGCATACGACCTCTGCGTTCCTAAGGACCCTCTCTACAGCTATGGCCTCGTACTTCTTGGCCCGGTCCATGAGGGCGTTTATCCGTTGTTGGAGTTTTATCCAAGCCGCCATCCTCCTTATGGCGTTGGGGTGGACCCCCCGGACGGGGGTACCCGTCTCGGCATACCGCATTATCTCCTCGTCGGAGAGTCCCCTCCTCCACCTCGGTGTCGGGACGAGGTACCCCTTCTGCTCCTCCCGGATCCGGTCTATCTCCTCGTAAATCTCCAACGCCCTTTTGTAGTCGGGGTCGTACTGGAGGAGGTAGTCCAAAGAGTGTTCAACCACCGCCTTGGTTATACGGGATGGGTTCCCTACCCTGACGACCTTTACGCCGTAGGAGGCGAGCCTCTCTACCATATTGTCCGTCGCTACGTTGGAGTCGGCCGTTGCCAGGACCTTCATCCCCTTCCGGACGTACTGGTAGATGGCCTCAACTACGGTCGTGGTCTTTCCCGTCCCCGGCGGCCCGTGTATCAGGAAGACGGGCGATGAGGCGACGGCCTTGCCTACCGCCCTCCTCTGGCTCTCGTTCAGTAGGGGGTTGCCGGGGGTTACCTCCGACTCCCTTATTTCGGGTTTGGACTTGCCAAGGAGGAGGTTGAGGAGGACGGGGTTGTCCTTCAGCCTCTGTAAGGCGTCCAACATCCTCTGGAAGGTTATGTCGTTGGCGAAGAGGTCCAGCCTGACACCTTTGCCGAGGGCGTAGGCCGGAGGGTGCTTGTCGTACGCTACGGTTAGCGAAAAACGGGTCTTCTCAACGACCGTCCCCTGAATCTCGTTCCCCTTGGGCCTCCCCCTGCTCGCTATTACGAGGTCCCCAACCTTTATCTCGGTGTCGGGCAATCCCCCCTGACGGACGTACTTGACGAGGTACGTACCCCCCAACCCCCTACCCACCAACTTCCCCCGTAGGTTCAAAATCGCCCTCCCGAGCTTCTCCCTCTTCCAACCGGGGAGCCTCCTTATCTCCTGCCTGTGGAACTCCATCTCCGCCTCCCTCTCCAAGAGGACGAGGCGGCGAAAGTGAGTGTAGTACTCCCTGTAGGACCGAAATCGCATCCGGTGATTCTAAACCATGGGGATGCTTCGGGGCTATAATCCCCACCCATGAAAGGCGGAAAGGTCCTTGCTATAGTACGTCCCCAGTTCGCCCCCGGTTTCCTGCTCGCCGGTGTGGAGGTCTTTGAGACGGACGACCCCAAGAAGGCCGAGAGAAAGGCCAGGGAACTCCTCAACGACCCCCAAGACTACTATCTGGTCGTGGTGGACGAGTATCTCGCCGAGCAGTTCTCAACCCCCACCCTCTCCCGTATGTTCTCCAGCACCGACCCCGTCTTCATCAACGTTGGCCTCACGGGGACGAGTGACGACGACATAATAAGGGAGATACAGCGGCTCGCCCAAGAGTCCCTCGGCTACGCCATAAGGATAGACGCATGAGGCGGCTCTTACCTCTCGCCCTTCTCCTCGTCTCCTGCGGTCAGGGGATGCTTCCCTCCAAGCCGAGGATCTCCGGGGTATGGGGGAACCCCACGGGCGACAGGCTTGAGATAAACTGGTACTACCTTGAGGGGGCTGACAGGTACGAGGTGTGGGGTATAGACTCTACGGGGGAGGCCAAGGGTTTG
The DNA here is from genome assembly GCA_015494805.1 of Caldifarciminota bacterium. Lineage (GTDB taxonomy): Bacteria > Hydrothermota > Hydrothermia > LBFQ01 > LBFQ01 > JAADCS01. The sequence continues at coordinate 3,938 of WGAN01000020.1, read as the reverse complement.
TATTCGGGGACGGATACGACGGTCTCCATCGGGGAGAGGTACCCGTACTACCTCGTCGTGGCCTACGCCCCATCGGACATGCAGTCCAGCGATACCGTAAAGGTGGCCCCTATCGGGGGAGAGTTCCTCCTAAGGTCTTACGGTTCCGGTTTCCGGAGTGCGATATGCTACAAGCCGGACACCACCAAGGACGCTTGGATCTTCCCGTGCGACCCCGAAAATTCCCAAATGCAGCCCAACCTCCTCCTCATCTTGGACAGCCTGACCCTCGTCTCCCCTCTCAAGGATACGGCTAAGTTCGGCTCCCTCCACATCCTCTACTCTCCCGGCCCATCCGATATGGCTCCCCTACCCCCCTCCGGGTACGCTGACACCTTCCCCGTCGCCGTTGGCGAAACGGTGGCCGTATGGATAGACAGGGGTATAGCCGACACCTTTGACCTCACGGACAACGTCCTAAGGGTCGTATTGGACAGCGTATATCTCGGAGACGGTAGCAGGGACTCCATAAGGGTGAAGTTGGGCCTTAGGTACCAACTTGTGCCGAGGTTGAGATGGTACTGACCCTACTTCTGGCCCAGACCTACAAGGTGGCCTTCATAGATATGGAGAGGGTCTATTCGGAGTACATAGACCTCCGGGATGCGAGGGAGCAGATCCTCCGTTACAAGGCCACCCTTGAGATAAGGCGGGATTCGGTCCAGCATCGTCTGGACTCCCTTCAGGAATCCCTGATGAAGCAGTGGCCTATGCTCACGGACGCCGAGAAGGTCCTAAGGTGGCAGGAGATTGAGAACACCAGAAAACGGCTGGACAGCTTGAACCGGGCCATAATACGGCAGGTGGAGGCCAAGTCCAAGGAGGTGATGGCGCCCTACCTGAAGAAGGTCAGGGAGACGGCCAAGAAGATTGCCAAGGATATGGGGTATGATGCCGTTGTGGATATAAGCGTCGCCCTATGGGTAGACCCCCAACACGACATAACCGGCCTCGTCCTTGACGAGTTGAACAGGGCGCACAAGGCGGCTGGCCTCGTCCTAAAGAAGGTGATAGTCTTCCCGTTCAGGGAGGAGGATACCCGCGTCCACTCGTGGGGCCTTGGGGACACGGCCCAGGTGGCCATATACCAAGACCTCAACGGCAACCCCAAACTTGACCTGATGAACCCAGATCGGGTGAACGAAGTCCTACGCTCAAGGGGGTACAGTTGGCAGAGGTTGGACGAGAGGGTGGTCTTCTCCGTAGCCCAAGCCTTCGCTCCTGACATCTACATCTTCGGTAAGGTGAAGTCCAAATCGGAGGACAGGGTGGATGTCTCGGTGGCCATATACGACGGTAGGACCGGAGAGGTGGTAAAGGTAGGAGATGCGGAACTGAAGGAGAGCGTGAGCGACATCCAGAGGGGAACGGAGTTCAGCAACACCGTCACCCAAATGGCCCGCCGTCTCATAAACCGGTACCTATCCCAGTTCAGCAGGTGACCTATCGCCTCACCCGGCGGCGGAGGGCTACGATGGTCTGGTAGATGAGGTAAGAGGACAGGATGAAGAAAACGAGGGTCAGGAAGGAGTGATCCTCAAAGGAGTGCCTCTCTTTGTCGCACAGGTTCTGGGTGGGGAGGAACTGTAGGAAGTTTGAGGCAAATTGGTTGAGATTTTCGGAGATTTTGGATATAACCTGCGCAAATTTTTCAGGAAAAACCCACCCAACGAATTCACCCCATTTATCAACGCGGTTCTCAACGTACGTATAGGCCGAGACCGTACCGATGAGCCACATAAGGGGCCTTAGCCAACTAAGGCCGAAGTTGGCGGTCAGGCCGTAGAGGTAGTATATGACCAAGGAGTTGAGGGCGGAGATGGTACGGAGGAAGGGGAACCTGTAATGGGGAACGGCTATGAAGAAGAGGAGGAGTAAGAATATGATGGGGGCGAGGGAGGTATGGTAGGCCAGGAGCAGGAAGATGAGGAGGACGGGGATAAGGTATAGGGATACTCCGAGGAGACGGAGAAGTGTAGCAGTGATCTGGAGGTATATTGTCCTAAGGGTATCTTGGCTATAGAGCAGCCTCCCCGAAACGTCTATGATCTTACCAAAAATCCACGATATAACCGGCAAACCGCTATCCCTAATCTCCATCTCCAACTCCCTGCCGTGAGCCTGCAGCTCAAGGGCGTAGAACTTGCGGGCGTCTATGTAGTTTTCCTGTTTGTCAAGGGCGAGTTTTATCTGGCGGTATATGTCCCTCGCAGCGCGGGGATCCTTCTCGTAAAGCTCCCGACTTATCCGTTTAGGGGAAACCTCTCCCCAGTTGACGTTGACGAACTTTAGGTCTTCAAGATAGACGCTCTCAAAGTGTATGGTACCGTCGGGGTCGGAGATGTCAAGGTTGTGGATGAGGAAGTTGTCGGGAGTAAGGCGGTGATTAATGAAAGAGATGGTTAAGCTTTTGAGATTTAAATTTCTCAAAACAATATATGAGAATCTTGTTCCAGATATAATAATATCGCCCCTTCCTTTGATAACAGGATTAATGTTCTCAAATATTATTGATGCATAATTCCCGTGTTTTGATAAAAATGACGATTTTTTAAAGTTCATACTTTTCCATACATTTATATTTTTAAACGGAAAAATGTCTAGTCCTACAAATTTTGACTCAGAGAACTCAACATCCCCTACGAATTCCGCCTCTATGAATCCTCCACTATATTCCGATATAAGGATATTTGGAAATACTATTTTTTTAAAATCAGTATACCCCATAAATACCGCGTATGAGAAATCGGCTCTCATGATTTTTATATTATTTTTGTTGGTATAATTATAGTAATTAATAAAATCCGTTTCTGAGAAATTGGATTTATGTAAAAATAATACCATGTGAAAAGAAATGCCACAATACGCGTTGTTGCATTTAACTTTCACTTTTGAAAAATTAAAATCTTTTATAAATACTGCATTGTCAAAATGCACGTTTACATCCTCAAATGTTGCATTGTCAAACTTGGTAATTCCTATAAATATTGAATCATTGAAAAAAATATCATAATTATAGGGAAATTTATATATTTCTCCTCTTTTCCAGAAAGAAAAATCCATTTGCACAACGAAGTCGCCGTCATCGTCTCTCTCAATATTTATCTCCTCAAACTCCGGGAATACGAAAAGAGAAAAGTTATATGTTCTCTCTTCTTTAATTCCCCATCTACCATTTTCATTACCTAGATCCGGATTAAATTCAACATCCTTATATTCCCTTATAAGTCTCCAAAATTCTTTGATCCTATCATTTTTCCACTCATGATCTTTAGACCAATTTCCTAAAATATGATTCAGATCATCTAATTCCTTGTTAATTTTTCTTCTGTATAAATCTAACAAATTCTCATTTTCAAATTTAAGATGAAATATTTCTTCCTTTAACACTCTTGCCCGCTTCAGAACTCCATCCCTCTCCCTCTTCCACCTCTCCATCTCCCCATCCCAATTCTCAATCCATATCTCATTCTCCTTATCCGTGTGAAAAATACACTTCTGCAGTTCATCCTTTAACTCTTCTGCCCTCGTTTTGTTTTTATCACGCAACCCCGGGTTTTTTCTCAAAGCCTGAATATCCTCCTTATCCGCCCACATAAACCCAATCGCATCCCTCAAACATCCCTCAACGGAGCATATAGAAGACTCAAGGCCCAACGCCTTAGCCTTCAGCCATTGACTTAGGTTAGTTTCAACGTTGTGCTGATGCCACCTATCCCTATAAAGTTCCCACTCCTCCCTCTTCATCACCCCCCATTATACCCCCGTCCTACCCCTCTAAGATGGCATCCGCAAAGACCCCCATAAACGAGGCATAGAAGACCCCCATAACGGCGAGTAGGCCGAGGTTGATAAGGGCGTCCCCTCCGGACAGGTAGGCATAGAAACCCACCAACAGC
>WGAN01000019.1 GCA_015494805.1 Caldifarciminota bacterium | reverse complement strand
TGGAGAGGATAGCAGACGACGCCGAGGAGACCTTCAAGCGGATAAACCGCCTGACGGAGAGGTTGGAAGGCACCCTAACGCCCCTTGAGAGGATGGTACAGGGCTTCTCCCTCCTGACGGTCGTCAGCAAGCTCGTTGGCCTCCTCGCACCCCGGAGGCGTCAGAAGTGACCCACACGGCCCACCCTTCCACTATATAATATACACCTCAAGGGGCCGTAGCTCAATAGGTAGAGCAGCGGACTCATAATCCGTGGGTTGCAGGTTCGAGTCCTGCCGGCCCCATTTTTTATTCGGGTGGAACGTTGGCCCCATTCGTAGAGTGGAGGGGGTCGCCTCCGGATCCGTTCTTACAAATCCGACTTCGGAAAATCTGGTCTCCTATTTTACAAAACCGCTCACCTTCAACACCCTTGGAAGGGACGGCACTCGGAAAAGAGTGATACAGCCTTCACCGGGATTGCCGATTTCTACCAGTCGTACTTCCCGAAGCCCGGTTCCAAACTTCCAAAGACCAGAAAGGTACGGACGGGACGGATCCCTATCGGCGTAATGCCAAATTCTTCAACGAAGAGCGGAGGAGGAAGGAACTCTTAGATTCCGGTATTGAGCCGGTAGAGGGATCCCTATCCGTTGTCTGGGGTTCCATTCGGCGTTTGACGGAAGACGAACGCACTTTCAAAATATGAAACTTACCCTTTAGGAAACTGCTAGTCCCTATTTAGGAAACATAAAGGCTCACTTTCGTAAATTGAAGTCCATCTTTAAAATTTCACTGCCCCGTTTGATAGGACTGCGGAACGATCCTCACCCCATCGGTGCAATACCTTTGGACCTACTGCAATATTTTGAATCACACCGCAAAAGGACGATTCATCATCACCGAAGACCGACGGCGATAGACCTCCGTTGCAGTTCGTCTTTAGAATAGCCTATGAACAATCCCGTACTTCTGGCACTGTTGGGAGGTACCTTTACCTCCTTTCTAAACCTGTTGGGTGCGTTGTTGGTCCTCGTCTGGCGGAATCCCTCCCAGAGGATGATGGACGGCGCCCTCGGTTTCTCCGCCGGGGTTATGATAACGGCCAGTTTCACGAGCCTGATACTGCCCGGCATTGAGTACGGGGGTGTCCTCCCGGTCGTGGTGGGAATACTGCTTGGGGCCTTGGTTATGGACCTTGCGGACCACTACATCCCCCACGAACACTTACCCATCGGAAACAACGGCCCCATCAGGGAGGGGGAGGTGGATGCGGAGTGGGCGAGGCGGATAAAGGGGGTTTGGCTCTTCATAATAGCGATAACCCTGCACAACATGCCGGAGGGTCTCGCCGTAGGCGTGTCCTTCGGTTCCGGCCATTACAAGGATGCCGTTCAGGTTATGCTGGCTATAGGTTTCCAGAACATTCCGGAGGGACTCGCCGTCTCCCTCGCTGCTATGTCGGCCGGTCTGGGAAGTACCTTCTACGCCGCCTATACGGGCATAAGGTCGGGCCTGGTGGAGATACCCCTCGCCCTCTTGGGGGCGATTGCGGTCTATTACATGAAGCCCATCCTCCCCTACGCCATGGGCTTCGCCGCCGGGGCTATGCTCTACGTCGTCAGCGACGAGATAATACCGGAGACCCACGCCAAGGGACACGAGAGGGTAGCCACGTGGGGAGTTATGATCGGGGCCGTAATAATGCTCCTTCTGGACGTACTCCTCGGCTGATCATAGGGACAGGTCTCCGTCCTCAACGGCCGTCCCTATGACTACGACGTCCGCTCCCCTGTTGAGGTACTCCTCAACCTCCTCCTTGGAGCGTATCCCCCCACCTACGATGAGAGGTAGGCCTACCTCCCGCTTTACCACCTCAACGGCCTTTAGGGGTACGCTAAGGATGGCCCCCGACCCCGCTTCCAGATATACGGCCGTGAAACCGAGGTATTTGGCCGCAAGGGCGTGGGCGAGGATGAGTTCGGTCTTCTCCCTCGGTATCGGCTTGGTGTTGCTGACGAACTCCGTAGCCGTGTAGGTGCCGCCGTCTATGAGGAGGTAGGCCGTCGGTATCACCTTCAACCCAAGGCGTTTGATGGTAGGTGCGGCCTTGACCTGTTCCCCTATGAGGTACTCCGGATTACGCCCGGAGAGTAGGGACAGGAAGAGGACGTAGTCGTAGTGGGGACAGAGTTGGTAGTGGGAGCCGGGGAAGAGGAGGAGCGGAACGTCCAACCCTTCTTTCAGCTCTTCAACCGACCTACATATGTCTCCCTCAAGGAAGCTCGTGCCAACCAGAACGGCCTTGACGTCCACCTTTCCGGCGAGGTCCCGGTAGCGAGCCAAGAAGGCCTTCGGTGAGAGGCGGTCGGGGTCGTAGAGGAGCCAGGTCCCCTTACCTTTGAAGGGCCACATTACGGTGAAACGACCGCTTGGGCGAACTCCAAGAGACCGCTCGGTGCGAGGCCGAAGTAGAAGACCCCTATCAGGCTGACGATGAGGACGAGGAAGAGGGCCGGACGCAGTTTGGCCTCAAAGACGGTCTCCGGCTCAAAGCCGAGGGCGTAGAAGACCGGCCTCATGTAGTAGAAGGCCGAGATTACGCCGTTTATCAACGCCCACACCACGAAGCCAACCTCACCGGCCTTGAGGACGGAGGAGAAGAGGTAGAACTTACCGGCGAAGCCGGCCGTCGGAGGTATCCCCGCCAAAGAAACGAGGAAGACCGTTAGCATAACCGTCTGGAAGGGGTTGGTCTTCAGGAGGCCCCGGTAGTAGTTGAGGTCGCTCCTGCCCTCACCTACCGAATGCACCACGGCGAAAGCTCCGAGGGTCATTATGGTGTATATGATGAGGTAGAAGATGGCCGCCCCTACGCTCTCGTTGGTGCCTACACCGAAGGCGAGGAGGATGTATCCGGCGTGGGCTATGGTGGAGTACCCCAACATCCGCTTTATGTCCCTCTCACCGAGGGCGGCGAGGTTACCCACTATCATAGTGATGGCGCCGAGCCACATCAGGAGGTCCCCCCACAGGGCGCTCTGCCTGCCGAAGGTTATGAAGAGTAGGTTGACCAGAAACCCGAAGGCGGAGGCCTTGGAAACCGTCGCTATGAAGCCGGCTACGGCGGAGTGGGCGCCGCGGAAGACCTCCGGGGTCCAGAAGTGGAAGGGTACGGCGGAGAGTTTGAAGCCCATGCCAGTGATGATGAGGACGAAGGCGAGGATGAAGAGGAGGGAGTTGCTAAGGGACTTAAGCTCAAATATGTCGCTAAGGTAGGCCACGGGGAAGTAGAAGGAGCCGTATATGGCATAAAGGAAGGCAGCCCCCATAACGATGAAGGTGGAGGCCAGGACCGATAGGACGAAGAACTTCATCGCCGCCTCCACCCCTAACCTCTCGTCGGTGAGGGCTATCTGTCCTATTATTGCAAACGAGAAAAGCTCAAGGGCGAGGAGGAAGGAAATGAAGTGGACGGACTTCACCAACACCATAGCCCCCAAGACGGCGGATAGGACGAGGAAGTGATGTTCCCCCTTCTTCTCCCAAGCTATGAGGGTCGTAAGGGCTGCCCCAAGGAGAATGGCCAGGTCAAAGGCCCGCGAGAGGGGGGATACGAGGAGCATACCGAAGGCCTCACCGGACACCCCTACCCTTAGGTAGGCCAGAACCCCCGCCCCCAGAATGAAGGAGAGGGAGAGAAACCCGACTATCCACTTTTCTTTTCGTATTACCACGTCCAACAGAAGCACCAGGATTACCCCGATGGAGACCGTAAGTTCCGGGACGATGAGAGAAAGGCTCTTTGCCAGCTCCATAGGTGGGCATTATAGTCTGGAAGAGGGGGAGGGAAAGGGCGAAAAACGACACAGAAGCCCACGACCACAGGGGATGGGGCGACCTTATAATGGCATCGTTATGCTGCTTTTTCTTTTGAGCGGACCTTCACGGGTTGAGGTGGAGAGGTTGGAGAGGTTGCACACGTACTTCCTTGAGGCCGAGAGGAGAACGGGCATAGACGCCCGACTACTCAAGGTCATCTCCTACCGGCTAACCCGTTTCCACAGGGCCAGGCCCCGTCCCGACGCCGAGGCCCTCCCCCAGTACGGGGTTATGGGTATATTCAAGGTAGCGGAGGCGGAAAAGGTTTCGGGGATCCCCAGGGAGGATATGGTGGGGAACGATAGGGCGGGTATCCTTGCCGGTGCCCTCCTTTTGAAGTCCTACCTTGAGAGGTGCGGGGGGGACCTCGCCTGCGCTCTCCAGATGTACGCCCCACCGGGGGCCGAGAAGATGTTTGCGAGGGACGTACTCCTGTTGTATAAGACAGGCCTTAAGTTCCCGATTCTCGGCGTTCCTCCCCATCCCGAAGTTGAGGTACCGAAGTACCTGATGGAAGAGTCTGATGTTGGCCTCCAGTCCTGCCCTCCGGGGCCGGAGTTCCCGCTGGTGGAGAGGTGGGCTGCAGCAGACCCCTCCAACTATACCTCGGCCAACAGGCCCTCCGACTACTCCATAGATTACGTCATAATCCACACTACCCAAGGGACCTACTACGGGGCCATATCTTGGTTTCAGAACTCCTCCGCCAACGTCTCCGCCCACTACGTGGTGAACTCGGAGTACAACCCTTCGGACGGCGCCCCCCTTGGTGAGGCCACCCAGATGGTGTGCCATAAGGACATAGCCTGGCACGCCGGGAACTGGACCTACAATACCCATTCAATCGGCATAGAGCATGAGGGCTACATAGACGAGAACGGTTGGTACACCGACACCCTTTACCGTAAGTCGGCCTATATCACCCGTATGGCCTCCAACACCTTCGGTTTCCCCAAGGACAGGACGAACATCATAGGCCACGTGGAGGTTCCGGGCTCCTCTCACACCGACCCCGGCCCCTACTGGGATTGGGCATACTACATAACCCTCGTCAGGGGGCTGCCCTCCGCCGACACACTCGTGGACGAGTTGAGTACCGGCTTCCGGAAGTACGGACCCAGCCAGTACTGGTACTACGACTCGGCTGACGGCTACGGCCCCTACGGACATCTCTGGCGTACGGGGTCCTGGGGTGGGGTGGCCAATTGGGCGAAGTGGACCCCCAACCTCCCCTACACTGGCCCTTACGAGGTCTTCGCCTACATCCCGGCAGATACGGCGTACGATGCGTACGTGCCTTACGTTATCCATCATTCGGACGGGACGGATACCGTCTGGATAGACCAGGGCAACTACTCCTCCGAGTGGGTAAGCCTCGGCACCTACAACTTTGACGCCGGTTCCTCCGGCTACGTAATTCTTCTTGACTCTTCCACGACGAGCGGAGACAGGATAGCCTTTGACGCCATCAGATGGTCTTGGAGGGGTAGCGCCCTATGTGGCGACAAGATCATAGACGACGGCGACGCCGGATGGTCGGGCTTCGGTACTTGGACCCTAAGCTCCTACAGCGGCTTTAACGGGGATTACCGGTACGCCGACGTCGGAGGTTCCCCCGACTCTTCCGTCTGGACGGCGGCTCTCGGATGCTACTCCGGGTACAGGGTCTATGCGTGGGTTAGGCGAGGCTCCAACCGTAGTACCTCCGTCCATTACAGGATTTACGAGGGTGGAGCGTGGAAGGACTCATACATCAGCCAGTACTCTTCGTCCTCGGATACAGGTTGGATCTTCCTTGACACGGTATGCACCGACACCTTCGCCGTAGTGATGTACGACGATGCCCCCGACGGCAGCGTGGTGATAGCCGACGCCATCCTCTACCAGAGGGACACCACCCTAAACTGTCCGGTGGGATACGACGAGAGGGAGGAGAGAGGGGAGGCCAGCCTGTCCTACGAGGACGGGGTGGTGGTTGTAAAGGTCCCTTCTCCTACGCCTCTAACCCTAAAGGTCTACGACCCCTCCGGAAGGTTGGTCATGCGTAGGGAACTCGGTGTGTCCGTAGGGTGGGTCAGGGTGCCGCTGAAACTACCGGCCGGTGTGTACTTCGTCCGGAGCGCCGGTAAAACCTTAAAAGTTATCGTCAGGTAAAGGGACGGCGAGGCTCCCCCACCTTTAGAATGGAGTCCTATGGTAATAGGCGTTCCGAAAGAGATAAAGAAGGAAGAGTACAGGGTTGCCATGACACCGGCCGGGGTCCGGGAGCTGACCCGTCGTGGCCATAAGGTGATAGTGCAGAGGACGGCCGGTCTCGGCGCCGGTCTTACGGATGAGGATTACGCCGGAGCGGGGGCGGAGCTGGTGGATAGCCTTGAGGAAGTGTATGAGAGGGCGGAGATGATAGTGAAGGTTAAGGAGCCGCAGCCGAAGGAGTTCCCCCTCCTTCGTGAAGGGCAGGTCCTATTCACCTACCTGCACCTCGCCGCCGACGAGAACCTCACGAGGGCGTTGATGGAGAGGAAGATCGTGGGCATAGCCTACGAGACGGTGGAGACGGACGACGGCTTCCTCCCCCTCCTGGCCCCCATGAGCGAGATAGCCGGCAAGATGGCCCCACAGGAGGGTGCCAAGTACCTTGAGAAGCCCTTCGGAGGCCTGGGAGTTCTCCTCGGAGGTGTTCCCGGTGTCCCGCCGGCCAAGGTGGTGGTGATAGGGGCGGGGTCTGTGGGTATGAGCGCCACGATGGTGGCCGCCGGTATGGGTGCGGACGTGACCTTAATGGACATAAACGTCCAGAAGATGCGCCTGGCGGAGGAGATAATACCCGCCAACGTCAAGACCCTCTTCTCCACCGAATACACCCTCCGGGAGGCCGTAAAGAACGCCGACCTCGTAATAGGGGCCGTCCTGCGTCCCGGCGCCCGCGCCCCCAAACTCCTGACCAAGGACATCCTCGCCGGTATGAAGGAGGGGGCGGTCTTGGTAGACGTCTCCATAGACCAAGGCGGTATATCCGAGTTCTCAAGGCCCACCACCCACGACAACCCCGTTTTCGTAGCCGAGGGGGTGGTGCATTACTGCGTGGCCAACATGCCCGGAGCCGTACCCCGTACCAGCACCTTCGCCCTTACCAACTCCACCCTCTCCTACGTCATAAAGCTAGCCGACCTCGGATGGAAGGAGGCTGTAAGACAGGATAAGGCTCTGGCGAGGGGCGTAAATCTGGTCTTCGGTAAAGTAACGCACAAAGCGGTAGCCGAGGCCTTCGGACTGGAGTACACGCCTTTGGAGGAGGTCCTATAGGGAGGCCACGGTTCCAAGGACGGTAGGAGATCGTACGGGGAGTTTGTAAGAAAGTTTGTGTATTAGTTTAGAAGCCTTAAAGTGTCAAATTTTCTGTTTAATGGCTATCTGAAACTGAAAGTGTCAAGTTTCACAGGGTAGATATGGGAAATGTAATGAAGAAACGTTCAAATTTCGTACTTTAGAAAGACAACACACTTGGTTTAGATTCCACAAGGTAGATTTCGGACTACAGGAACTGTCCATCACCACCCACACCTAAGACGAGTTCAAATTCCACAAGGTAGATTTCGGACTCAACCCCCATTTCTCCGTCCCGGCTGTCTCGCCCCGGTTCAAATTCCACAAGGTAGATTTGGGACATTTCTACCCGCCCGCTTAACCCTATTACGTTCTACCGCGTTCAAATTCCACAAGGTAGATTTGGTACCTCTCTTCATACGCCGTCCGCCAGCCCGTTCGTGTGGGTTCAAATTCCACAAGGTAGATTTGGGACACATAATACGGAGGGTTCGACGAGTAGCTCGGAGTATGTTCAAATTCCACAAGGTAGATTTGGGACCATAGGGGAACTACGCCGCTACTTCCCCCAATTCCCCGGTTCAAATTCCACAAGGTAGATTTGGGACTGCGGAGGTCCGTTATGACCTCCACCTCATAGTCGTGTTCAAATTCCACAAGGTAGATTTGGGACATTTCTACCCGCCCGCTTAACCCTATTACGTTCTACCGCGTTCAAATTCCACAAGGTAGATTTGGTACCTCTCTTCATACGCCGTCCGCCAGCCCGTTCGTG
>WGAN01000018.1 GCA_015494805.1 Caldifarciminota bacterium | reverse complement strand
TCGTACAGGGCGAACTTATCGTATCGGTCCCTTACGTAGCTCGTGGGGGAAACTATCTCAACCACCAAGTCCGGGGGGCCAAAGAGACGGCCGTTTTTGATGTTCTTCAGGTTATCGCTGGATATGAAAACTATATCGGGCTGGACGACGACCGTCTCGGAAAGGATAACGTCAAAGGGGGCGTCTATGACCTGTCCGATCCCCCCCTCCCTTACGTATTTCCAGAAGAGAAACTCTAAATCCCGTGAGATAACTTGATGTTCAAAGGATGGAGCCGGCATTTCCTCCAACCTCCCGTTTATCAACTCGTACCTCTTATCATCGTTAAGGCGAAGGTAGTCCTCGTAAGTCAAAACCCTCTCCTTCGGCCTTTCAAGGACAGTTTCCCTCATTTCAGTACCTCCTCAACCTTCACCTTAAGGCCCTTGAGGACGCAGGAGGAGACCTCCCCATTGCCAGCGGCGACGGTGTGCAAGGCGTACTTGCCGTCTTTCAGGCACCAGACCTCTATAGCCCTGTATTCTGGATATACCAGCCAGTATTCCTTAACGCCGTACCTTTCATAGAGGGAAAACTTCTCGTACCTGTCGCGGTGATAACTATCCGGTGAAACTATCTCTATCGCCAAATCGGGGGGACCAAAGAGACGGCCCCCTTTGATGTTCTTTAGGTTATCCTTGGAGATGAAGACTATGTCCGGCTGAACGACAACGGCCTCCGACAAGATGACGTCAAAGGGAGCAGGGAGGATTTTGCCCAAAGATCTCTTTTTTTCCACCTCCTCTGTAAGCGTGTATAGGAGTAATTTGAGTATATCCTGATGCTCAAAACTTGGCGCCGGCATTTCTTCCAACCTCCCGTTTATGACCTCGTAGCGTTTGTCGTCCGTAAGGCGGAGGTAATCCTCGTAGGTCCAAACCTTCCTTTTAGGTCTTTCAACAACGGCCTCCCTCATTTCAACACCTCCTCAAGTTTTAGTTTGAAACCCTTCAGGACACAGGACTCAACTTCTCCTTTCTCAACGGCAATGCTGTGCAGAACGTACTTGCCGTCCTTCAGACACCATACCTCTATGACCTTCTCCCGTGGTAAAACTATCCAGTACTCCCTAACGCCGTACTTCTTATAGAGCCTGAACTTCTCGTACCTGTCGCGGTGATAACTGCCCGGTGAAACTATCTCTATCGCCAAATCGGGAGGGCCGAAGAGCCTACCGTTCTTGATGTTCTTCAGGTTATCCTTGGAGATGAAGACTATGTCTGGTTGAACGACTACAGTCTCGGAGAGGACAACGTCAAAGGGGGCATCCACGATTTCCCCCAACTCGTTTTTATAGACGAAGCCCCTTAGCAGGAACTCTATCAGTCCCGATACCTTCTGATGCTCAAAACCCGGTGCGGGCATCTCTTCCAACCTTCCGTTTATGACCTCGTAGCGTTTGTCGTCCGTAAGGCGAAGGTAGTCTTCGTATGTCCAAACCTTATCCTTAGGCCTCTTCTTAACCGCAACAGCCATATTCAACCTCCTTACGAGGTAAAATTGTACCCCCGAAACGCCGCCGTGTGGTCTTTCCAACACTTCCGGATTCACGAGGGCCGAGGTATCTCCGGGGTAGGCCACCCTTATCATCACCCTGGCGTTCCTTATCTTTGAGCAATTTTTCTCAATAATTTTGACAATAAAATACAAAATTGGCCAATTTTTCATTATAACATACTATATGTTGTCAAAACTCCGCTGAATCCCACCGTTTTCCGTTGCCCAGACCTTCCCGACACCCTCAAAACCTCTGGACAGGAATTGACGGTAGCTTGAGGTAGTTCTATGCGGTTCGCTGAAATCGGAGATTTGGGCCGGTACGGTACCCCGTGTGGTCCCGATGGGCTATCTTAACAAGACTCCGATTTACGTCATCATTTCCCCAAGTTCCTCCTTATATTACCTTCCCGTGAGGTTGTTGGCCGTAAAGGTGAAGGGGAGGTACTTACCGGTCGTGGGGGAGATTAAGGAGGGGGTCCTGGTGGGGAAGGACAGGATGGGACGACCTGTGAAGGTCAAGGTGAAGGGAGGGGTGGATTTCGGCCCCGTAAAGGGGGACTCCGTTCCGGAACTTCCAGAAATTGACCTGAAGGAGCTGTGGGAACTGGGGGAGGAGGTTAGCCTGGAGGAGGCTTGCGAGCTGCTCTTCGGGGAGGTGTCGCCGGTCCTAAAGGCGTCCGTCTTCTTTTCCGCCCTTGGCTCCCCGTACTTCAAGGTTGATGGGGAGAGGCTCGTACCCCGGAGCGAAGAGGACGTCCGGAGCATCCTAAGGCGGGAGGAGGCGGCGAGGGAGGAGGAGGCCCTAAGGGAGGAGATAAGGAGGATCCTGAAGGGGGAGCCCCTTCCACTCGTTGATGTCCTCCGGGCTATGTACAGGGGGGAGAGGGAGGACAGGAGGATCGGGAGGATAATAGCAGAGGACGAGAACTTCTGGAGGAAGTTCCTAAACGCCGGACATATCAGGCCGGAGGACGTATCGGAGTACGTGCGATCACTTATGGTGGCCAACACGGGGGGGTACTCCGGGGAGAGGTTTAAGTACGAGGACCTCCGGCACCTGCCAACGTTTTCAATAGACGACGCCGAGACGGAGGACATAGACGACGCCATCTCCGTAATTCCGGAGGGGGACGGGTACGAAGTGTATATCCACATAGCCCTCCCGTACGCCGTAGTTGGGAGGGGGACGGAGGCGGACCTCCTGGCCAAGGAGAGGGGGGCCACCCTCTACCTACCCGACGGGAAGTGGCACATGTACCCGGAGGAGGCCGTGGGGGATATGTCCCTACGGGAGGGGAGGGACAGGCCCAGCCTAACCCTCCGCGTAAGGATGGATCTCTCCGGTGAGATAACCGACTACTCCTTTCACGTGGCCCTCATCCGGAACCGCCTCAAGCTTACCTATGAGAACGCCCACATTGTCCTCCGGAGGGAGGGGATATGGGGGGACCTGATGCACATAAGGAGCGTCCTTAGGGAGCGGAGGCTCAAGGCGGGGGGTTTGGCGTACGACCACCCGTTCCTGAAGGTGAAGTACGAGGACGGGGGGATATCCGTCTCCCTACTCAAACCCAACGATGCTACGTCCCTCGTCGGCGAGTTGATGATCCTCTACAACTCCCTTGCGGGGCGGTGGTTGGCGGAGAGGGGTATGGTGGGGATCTTCCGAATACAGGAGGAACCTCCGCCGAACGGCAGGCCTTCCCCCTCCGATCCCCTGTACTTCCTCCGTCTCCGTTCCCTCGGCAGGCCCGTAAAGACCTCCATAAAACCCGGCCCCCACAGGGGTTTGGGGGTACCGTACTACGTCCGGGCGACCTCACCCATAAGGAGGTACTCCGACGTCCTAAACCAGCACCAACTCCTCGCCACCTTGAAGTTCCTCCCCCCCCTGACGCCCGAAGTTATGGAGAGGGATATGGCGGTGGCTCTCGCAGGGGAGCTGAAGCGACACAAGGCCCAGAACGAGAGACGGACCCACATCCTCCTGCATTACCTAAGGGCCAAGGGGCGAATTGAGGGGGTAGTTTCGGGTAAGGGGAAGGTCTTCCTACCGGAGCTTCTGATGGAGGTAAAGGGGAGGGGGTTGCCGAAGGTGGGGACGAGAGCCACCTTCAGGGTGGCCAAGGTGATGCTTGGGGACGGCACGGCCCTACTTGAACCCGTACGGTGATGAGGATTTACCACCGTCCTTAAAATCGTCCTCCGTGAGGAGGGTGCGGGAGTACGCCTTCGTCTCCTTTAGGGGACGGATACCCAGAAGGCTCCGGTGGGCTTTCCGTAAGGTCGGCCCCCTGTATCAGGTCAGGGGGGTAGGTAAGTACGGGGACCTCGTAATAGAGCCGCGTTGGGGATGGGAGAGCGTCTATAGGATGTTGGACGGGGCCTTCGCGACGGAGGAGGGTCCGGGCGGTATGGAGGGCGTTGAGGCCCGCCTTAGGGAGAAGCTCTTGAGATTGGTTGAGGAGTACGGTAGGGAGCGTATAGGCTACAGGGAGAGGTTCAACCCCTACGGCAGGGGTAAGCTGCTCCCCCACAGGTACGACCCCCTCAAGCCTGCCGAACTTCCCGCCTTAGGGGACGAGATGGATAAACCACGCGAGATCCTGTGGCTCAACTACCTCCTCCACGTCTTAGGATACGGCGTCGTAGAGTACGAGGTACCGCCGGAGGGGGCCTTCAGACTGAAGCTCTACGAGGAGCCGGGGGAGGAGGTTTGGAAACTGGCCTACACGATATGGTCCGGGATGTTCGGCGTTGGGGACAGGGGTTTCCTTCTCAACACCCCGTACCTGTTTGAGGAGTACGTAGGAAGGGAGTTCGGGGCCTCAAGGCCGAAGCCTCTTGAGGGAGGTATAAGGCCAGATTTCCTCGTCGACGGAAAGGTACCCTTGGATGCGAAGTACAAACCCCACCCGACGAGGTCCGACATATACCAAGCCTTCACCTACGCCGTCCTCCTCGGCAGTGATCGGGCCATCTTGGCCTACCCCTTTACCGATAGGGAGGAGATAAAGTTGGGTTCGGTTACCATCAGCATCTTGCCAGTTCTAAAATAGCCGGAATGACCCTCCTGCCCCTCCAAAAACTGGACTTCAAAAATTTGCAGTTGCACTTCGGGATTGTCGCGACCTTGTCGCAAGATTTTGAACGGCATCGCGTTCAACTCCCTTCCGGAACCGGGCTTCAGAAGGTAAAAGGTGCAAATGACGGAAGGCACTAATACGAGTTCAAGGTCCCGGCAGCATAAGGAACTTCGCTCCAACAACCCTTTGGAAGGGGAGTCACTCCATCAGCCAAATACGGAATTCTGAACGGCGAGGTGGGCCATCGTCCCATACGACGAACATCAACCGCCCTTAAGGGAACTGAAATTCGCACTTTACGAAACGGATAGTCGTACTTCAACGTTGGGATTTCGTACTTATTGCCCCCATCAGCTCCGGAAGGGCGTAGTTGAAGATCTGGGTCCGACCTAACGACGAATACCCGCTTTCAATCCTCATTACGGAATTCGGAATAGATACCCGTCCTAAGGAGGATCGTACTATGCCGATAGAAATTCCACCGTTTGGGATTGCGTTGGGTGGGGGAGCGAACCACAGTCTGCCGGATACCTTACGACGTCCCCTAGGAGGTTGGCCACCATCCTATCCACCGAATGATTTCTGGAAGTAGGAAGTGCAATCTCCCGCCATTCGCAGTACGGGAAACTTCGCTCCGACGACCCAGTGAAAGGCTATCAGTCGTATATACCCGGTTCCTGACATCGTTCCAAAATCTCGTTTTATAGGACTAAAAAATCGGACTTAAATTTTTGAAATGCTCAATTTTTCACGGATTATATGAAAAATGCGGCGCAAAGTGAAGGCCGGACGGTCTCCCGGCAGCGTACCGAATCGCCCGATTTTTACCGATGTATTCCACAAAACGACCTTAAAATACAACCTTATGGCCGAAATTGAAGGAAAGGAAGCCCGCTACGAACCCCATCCCTTCGTCAAGGGCGTCAAAACCCTGAAGGAGGCCGGGAAGGAGGCCCCGAAGTTAGAGGGGGTACCTACGGGGGTTGAGGGGTTGGACGAACTCTTCTTCACGAGCGTGGTTGAGAAGGGGAAGGCTAAGAGGGTACCCTTGGGTGGGATACCGAAGTACGCCGTCATAAACATCACGGGGGTGTCGGACACCGGTAAGTCCCTCTTGGTTGAGCAGTTTGCCGTAAAGAGGGCGAGCGAGGGGGACAGGGTGATCTTTATAACGGTTGAGTCCCCCGCCCCCTTCGTGGCCATGGCCCTGAAGGAGAGGGCGAAGGCGATGGGGATAGGGGACCTGTCCGTCATAGACGAGAACATCGTCCTCATAGACGCCGCCTCCTACACCGTACTGCGGGAGAGCCTCCAGACCCTCCTGGACACCGTAGCCTACGCCATAAAGACCTACAAGGCCGATTACACCGTCATAGACTCCATAACCGGGCTGTACGAGGCCAAGGAGATGATGGCCAGGTCCGTAGTCCGACAGCTCTTCAACTTCATGAAGAAGTGGTACCAGACCGCCCTCTTCGTCTCCCAAAAACGCTCTGGCCACGAGGAGCTGTCCGCCGAGGCCGCCGGCGGCTACGCCGTCTCCCACATCGTAGACTGCACGATGGTGATGTCCAAGAAGCTCATAATAACCCGGTACGACGAGAGCATATACCACCGGCCCATAGGGGAGATGGTGCGCCTCTTCAGGATAGACGGGTGCCGTATGTGCGGCCACGACACCGACACCCACTTTATGGATATAACCGAGCTCGGCCTCGTAAGGATAGGGCCGAGCCTTAAGGAAGCACGCAAAAGGGAGGTTAAATGAGGTACGAGATAACGCACAGGCCGTCCTACGCCCTCCTCAAGGTCTTCTTGGAGGACGGGGAGAGCATAACGGCGGAGCCGGGGGCCATGGTCCTGATGAGGAACGTCCAGATGAAGACCACGATGCCGGGCGGCTTCTTCAGGTCCATAATGAGGGCCGCCTTCGGAGGTGAGAGCCTCTTTGCCAACACCTTCGTGGCCGAGGGGAAAGGGGAGGTGTGGCTCGCCCCTAATGTCCCCGGTGATATAACCTACGTACCCCTGAAGGGGGAGAAGATCCTCGTACAGGACAACGGCTACCTCGCCCACCATGGGGACGTAAGTGTCGGCGTGGAGTTCAGGGGACTGGGCGGATTCCTCTCCGAGGGGGACTTCACCTGGTTGAAGGTGGAGGGGGAAGGGGGAGTTTGGATAACCTCCTACGGCGCCCTGGAGATGTTAACCCTCGGGGAGGGGGAGAACATCGTGGTGGATAACTTCAACCTCGTTATGATGGACTCACAGGTTGAGTACGAGGTCAGGAAGGTCGGGGGGTTGAAGAGCGCCCTCTTCGGAGGGGAGGGGATAGTCGTAGATATACTGGGGCCGGGACGCGTGGCCCTGCAGACCCGCACGGTGGACGGCCTCGCACAGAGCATCCTCCCTTTCCTGCCGCACGAGGAGGAGGACTGAAAAAGGAGGTAAGAGTATGCCGATACTGACGCAGGAGGAGATAAAGCGCTACGACGTAGACACGATGGCCATAAGGGTCTTCCTCAAGGCCCTTGAGATAATCGGAGGGCCGAGGAAGCTCATAGAGTACCGCAACCTCACGTGGCTCCCCAGCCTGATGGAGGCCGCGTATGCTATAGTCCTGCAGGATATGGAGATGAAGACCGAGAGCGAGATAGCCGAGTTCCTTGGCCTCACCCGCCAGACCGTCCGGAACATCCTCCGGGCCGACCCCGAACTCGTTATGAAGAAGCTCCAAGGGGAGCTGGAGGAGAAGACGCCGAGGGCCCACACCGCCGGAGGCCTCGCCAAGATAGCCTACCGGGAGATAAAGGAGGGTAGGGACCACCTCGCCATATTCAACTTCGCCTTCTCCGTCGCCTCCGAGGTCCTTGGCATAGTCTGGCCGGTTGAGGTCCTGCTCCGGATAAAGGGCCTTGACTTCCCCGTCGGGAAGGAGGAGCTGCTCCAGAGGCTCGCCGGTCTCAAGATTAAGGACGTACCCGCCGAGGAGATCCTGGACAGGCTAACCTACCCCGTAAAGTCCCCCGCCGAGCTCCTGAAGAGCATAAGGCAGGCCTTAGAGGAGATAAAGGGTTAGGAAAAAGGGGGGGCTACGCCCCCCTTCGGGAGGTGAGGTATGAAGGTTAGGGTGAAGGTGGGCGAAGGGAAGGTTCTGGAGTTAGTGAGAGGGGACATAACGAAGCAGAAGGACATAGAGGCCATAGTGAACTCGGCCAACGCCCTCCTCAAACCGGGCGGAGGGGTCTCCGGGGCCATACACAGGGCGGCCGGGCCGCAGCTCTACGAGGAGGCCAAGCGGTACGCCCCCATAAGGGTCTCCGAGTGCGTGATAACCGGGGCCTACTCCCTCCCCAACTCCTACGTCATCCACTGCCTCGGCCCCGTATACGGCCGGGATGAGCCTTCCGACGTACTCCTGTCCAAGACCTACGAGAACGCCCTCCGCCTCGCCGACAGCAGGGGGATAAGGAGTATCGCCTTCCCCTCCATATCAACGGGTATATTCGGCTACCCCCTTGAGGAGGCCTCCCGCGTCGCCCTATCCACCATTCTGAAGGTACTCCCCACCCTCAAGAACGTCGGCCTCGTCCGCATGGTCCTCTGGGGGGAGGAGAGCTTCAACGCCTACGCCGAGGCCCTAAAGGAGCTGGTGGGAGAGGTTGAGGAGGGTTGAGGTAGCCTTCCGGGCGGTGCATTACTACCGGAGCCTTGGGGGGACGGAGGGTTGCCCCCATACCCACACCTATACGGTTGAGGTGGCCTGTACGGAGTGCGATGAGGTGGAGGAGGTCTTAAAGAGGGTGAAGGGGGAGGTTGAAGGTAGGTTTCTGAACGACTGGGAGGGCCTACTATACCCGGAGCCGACGACGGAGAACCTGGCCGTATCCATCTACGCCCTCCTACCGAAAGGGAAGGTGGGGTGGGTCTCCGTACGGGAGGACGACACCGTTAAGGCCATATACGACGGGAGGGACGTCTGGGTGATTCTCTTCAAGGCCGACAGAAAACGCACCTGCGCCGTTGGGGTAAAGGGTAGGATGGACGGGAAGGGCTTCGCCGCCGACCTAAAGGAGGT
>WGAN01000017.1 GCA_015494805.1 Caldifarciminota bacterium | reverse complement strand
TCGCTTTTCGTGGTTTCTTCCTCCTTGAGAGGCTTAGACTTTCCAAGGGGATTTCTCCCTTCTCCCTTCAGCAACGATTACGATGGTATGGCAGGGCCGCTCTCCAGCCCAACCGTAATCCTCTATTCTCCGTGTAAACGCGAAACTACTGGACTGACTACTACTGCCCCTTTACCTCCAACACCTCCCCCACGGTTGAGGCGGGTTGCTCCGCACGGAGGATGTGGGCTATCGTCGGGGCTATGGACGTGGTGGAGCAGAAGGAGGAGACCTCCCGGTGGGGTATCCCGGCCCCGTAGAAGGCCAAGGGTACGTGGGTGTCGTAGGTGTAGGGGGTGCCGTGGTTCGTGCCGGTGTAGTGGGAGCCGAGGAGGGTGAAGGCCTTGGGTATCACCGCCAGATCCCCCGACCTCTCCGGGTTGAAGCCGTTATACACGTAGAGGGCCGTCCTGTCCCAGGCGGGGAAACCTCCCCTAAGGAGCTCCTCCCTCGTGAAGACCCTCATCACCCCATCAACCTTTACGAGGGCCTCCTTCGCTATCCTGCGGGCCTCGGCCGGGTCCCCCTTCTTTGCGATGAGGGTGTCGTTGAGGTATATCCACGGGAAGGAAGCGTAGAGGACCCAGTTCCCCTTACCGTAGCGGTGGGTTAGGGCCTCCTCTATGACCCCCTTGAGGGTGTCAAGTGAAACCCTCTTCCCCTTCAGTCCCTCTACCCTGCCGGGTACGGGGGCCACGCCGTGGTCCGAGGTCAGGACGAGGACGTAGTTCCCCTTGCCCACCTCCTTATCAAGGTAGTTCAGGAGGTCCGATAGGATGCGGTCCGAGCGGAGGACCATATCCGCCACCTCCTCGCTGTAGGGGCCGTAGATGTGGCCGGCGTAGTCGTTGGAGGAAAAGCTCACGAAGAGCAGATCCGGGACGGTGTCCTTACCGAGTTTCTCACCCTTCACCGCCACCTTCACCAGGTCAAGGAGAAGTTCGTTCCCAAAGGGGGTGGCCTTCAGCTCCCTGTAGTACTTGCTGTCCGGCTCTTTTGAGTCCTTTCCGAGGATGTGGGGGAAGCCTCCGGTAATGGCGAGGGAGTAGGCATCCTTCGGCCCGACCTTCCTCCACTCCTTGTGGAAGTACCTGTTAGCCGGCTTCTTGGCGTTAAAGTCTTTCAGCCATTTTGGGGCCTTATCCGTATAGTAGGTGCTGGTCACGAAGTGGCCGTCTTCTGTGCTAAACCATACGGCCAGGTTGGCCAGTTTCCCCCCCATCAGGATAGCCGCCCTGTCCTTCAGGGAGAGGCTCACCACCTTTCCCCTGAAGTTGGTCTTGAGGCGGAGTTCGTCCCCTACGGTGTTCGTTAGGAGATTGCGGGGGGATTCACCGTACCTGTACTTGCCGCCAACGGCCTTGGCGGAGGGGTCGGAGACGGCATACACCTTCTTGAGGGTGGCCTGGTCGTACCACAGGTTGGCCACTATCCCGTGATATTTGGGGACCGTCCCCGTTGATATGGTGGCGTGGCCGGGGGCCGTAAAGGTGGGTACGTGGGTGTGGTGGCAGTTTGTGAAGGAGGTCCCCCCCTCTATCACCCTGCGGAAGCCCCCCTTCCCGAAGTAGGGGTAAAATCGGGTTATGTAGTCGTACCTGAACTGGTCAAACACGACCACCACAACCAACCTTGGGAGATTGGAGGTCGCTACGAGTATCCCCAACATAGACCGCTAATGTTAAGGACGCTTCGGACGTAAAATAATATCTTGTGTTGAGTATCCTTCTGGCTGTTAGCGTCTCGTACGAGGGCTTCTTGGGAGATCCGGTCGGGGCCGCCGTGAGGTACCGCTTCAACTACGATAGCCTCTCGCTCCTCGTCCGTGGAGGTGCCGGCATAGGGGGGATCTTCTCCTACCTGAACGTTGCCCTCCTTGGGGACGCCCTCATAACCGTCCCCATCCAGAAGGGGGTCAGCGTCTATATGGGTGGAGGCCTCCTGACCGGTACCCGCCTCTTCGGTGGTCTGGACGCCGGTATAGGTGTCCGGGTGATCCTCGGCGGGGATATGAGAATCACCGACCAGGTCGCCCTTGGCTTTGAGTTCGCTCCCCTCGTCGTCAAGTCCTTCGTTGGCAAGGCCCATCCGGGCATATCCTTCGGTTTGAGGGGGATATACTACCCATCAGCCCAGAGAGGCGATGAGGAGAGCAAGGAGGTGGTTAGAACCGAGGAGGAGGGGACGAGGAAAGCCGAGGCTCGCGCGACGTCCAAGCGGAAGGCGAAGAAACCTAAAACGGTAAAGAGAGTTACCTCCACCCAAGAGGAGAAGAAGTCCTCGGAGAGCAGAACGGTGATAGACCACAAGAGGGCCGAGGAGGAGTATAAGAAGGGCCTACAGGCTTACGCCGACGGGAACCTCCGGAAGGCCAAGCTCCACTTTGAGGCGGCCCTTCGCTACGACCCCTCGTACGAAAAGGCCAGGATAGCCCTGGAGAAGGTGAAGCGACAGCTGGGCGAGAGATGATAGAGGCGGTTTTGAGGTACGCCGAGGAGAGGTTCGGGATAGGGAGGGAGGTCTTTGAGGGGTACAGATTCTTCACCAAGGGTAGAGACGTCTGGATCGTATCCGAGGACGTCCCACAGCTCAAGTACGTAAATAGGATGGGGCTTAGGTTCGCCCGTGGGGGGATGAAGAAGCCCAAGCTGACGACGGCCGTCCTCCAGATATTCGGAAGGTGGGCTACTAAGAACGTCATCCGTTTGGACCGGAGCCTCCTTGAGGCCTACCTTAGGGGTGAGGACGTTGAGGTGGGGGAACTGCCGGGTGTGGAGAAGGGACAGGTGATAGTGGCCTACGGCGAGGACATCGTAGGCTCCGGTCTCTACGACGGGCGGAGGATAAAGAACCAGATACCCAAGGCCCGAAGGATCCTCCCTTAGAGGAAGAGGGCGGAGAGGGCATAGACCACCGATGCCACTACAAAGGCCGTCATCAGCTGGTAGGCGATGGACAGGGTGGCCCACCTACCCCCGAACTCCTGCCTTATGGCCGACACCGTCGCGACGCAGGGGGTGTAGAGGAGGACGAAGACCATATAGGCGAGGGCGGAGCGGGGGGTTATGGCCTGACGGAGGACTTCCCCCAACTTCCCACCGGAGGCCGTCAGCTCCACACCGGGCAGGTAGAGGAGGGCGGGGATACCCTTGAGGGTGTTAGCTACGGCCGTACCGAAGGCCGAGAGGATGGTCTGCACTCCCTCAAGGAAGCCGACGGGCTGGACCCCTCCACCTCCGAGGTAGCTAACGGCGAGGCTACCTATCACCACCTCCTTGGCTATGAAGCCGGGGATGAGCGAGCCTACGAGCCTCCAGTCGGATATGCCGAGGGCGGAGAAGGGAACGGCCAGCCACTTGGAGATGGCGGCGTACAGGCTCCTCTCCGGTGAGGGGAAGTTTATCAGCGCCCAGACGGTTATGACGGCGACCAGTATGATTCCCCCGGCCCCCTCCACGAAGCCCATTGTGCGTTCGTAGGCTTGCCTTAAGAGGTAGGAGAGGTTGGGCATCCGGTAGGGGGGAAGCTCAAAGAGGGCCGGCCCACCTCCCTTTATCACCTTCCCCAGGACCTTGACCGTCAGGAGGGCGAGGATGATGCCGAGGGCGTAGAGGAAGAGGACGACGTAGGGGGCGTTGTTGGGGAAGAATACGGAGGCGAAGAGGGCATGTACCGTAAGGCGGGCGCTACAGTTCATGAACGGTACGACCAGGGCCACCTTTAGGCGGTCGTGGAAGCTCTCAAGGGAGCGTGTGGCGTATATGGCCGGTACGTTGCACCCAAAGCCGAGGATGAGGGGGACGAAGGCCTTTCCGGGCAGGCCGACGAGGGCCATCAGGGAGTCAAGGAGGAAGGCGGCCCTGGCGAGAAGTCCCACCATCTCAAGGAAGGAGATGGCGAGGTAGAGGAGGAAGAGGACGGGGGCAAAGCTCAAGACCGTGCCTACGCCGTTGACCAGGCCATCCACCAAGAAGGACGTCAGGAGGGGAGGGAGGCCGAGGGCGGCGATCCACCCCCCTAAGACCTCTTGCACCACCCCCACGAAGTCCACCCATGGGGCGGAGAGGGTGAAGGTAAAGCGGAAGGTTAGGACACTCAAGATGAGGAAGATCAGGCTGCCCCAGAGGGGGTTGAGGACTACGGAGTCTATCCTCTCCGTCAGGTCGTCCCTCCCCTTTCCCTCGCGGCGGAGGACCCTCTCGGCTATCTCTCGCGCCTTCTCAAACCTCGCCCCCTCAATCTCAACGAAGAGGTCCCTCCCCTCAAACCTCCTCCGCAGCTCCTCCGCCCTGACCTTCACCTCCTCCGGTACGTCCGGGTCCTCCCACTCCCCCGTCAGGAGGGCGAGGGCCATCCACCGCTTCGC
>WGAN01000016.1 GCA_015494805.1 Caldifarciminota bacterium | reverse complement strand
GCTTCTCTATGGCCTCAAGGAAGTCGTCCGGCTCAAGGTGGAAGACGGACCCCTTCTTCCGGGCGGCGTCAAACTCGGCCTCGTAGACGGGTACGCTCCCCAAGGGTACCTCGGCGACGGCCATGAGGGTCTGGCGTATGGCCCGGAGGTTCCCGCCCGTTGATAGGTCCATCACGGTGTCGGCCCCGGCCTCAACGGCCACCTTGAGCTTCTCCACCTCCTCGGCCACGTTAACGTAGTCGTAGGACGTACCGAGGTTGGCGTTCACCTTTGTACGTAGGCCCTTCCCTATGCCGACGACCTTCTTAAGGTTCCGGGAGAGGTGTATCTTGTTGGCGGGGATGACGATGGTTCCCTCGGCCACACCCTGTCTGATGACCTCCGGATGGAGGCCCTCGTCCTTGGCAACCTTCTCCATCTCGGGAGTTATTTTCCCTTGCCTTGCGGCCTCAAGCTGTGTCATGGCTCGTCAATTCTAAAGCCGTAGAGTGAAGTTCAACGTGGCCCTCCGGAGGGCCTCCGGGGCCTCAACGGGTAGCATATGGGAGGAGGGGACGAAGGACAGGGAGGCCTTCCTGACCCTGCGAAAGCTCTCTAAGACGAACTCCCTCCTTAGGAGGGCGTCCAGTGTGCCATAGAC
This sequence comes from Caldifarciminota bacterium, assembly GCA_015494805.1. Classification (GTDB taxonomy): domain Bacteria; phylum Hydrothermota; class Hydrothermia; order LBFQ01; family LBFQ01; genus JAADCS01. The sequence continues at coordinate 2,304 of WGAN01000016.1, read as the reverse complement.
GAAGAGGACGGGGACCTCAACGGAAGGGGCCAATCCGAGTAGGTCGTAGGCGGCCGCCCTCCTGTCCGTCTTCATCACCTCTTCCGGTACCCTCCTTAGCTCCCTTAGGCACATCCTCCTCAACCTCTCCGAGAGGTAGATCCTCCGGCACATCCCCTCCCTGCCCAAGGTGGGAGATATGAGGGGCATCCTGAAGGCGCTACTTACGAGGATCAAGGCCTTGAAGAGGGACGGGGCCAGGGCGTACAGGCTTACGGCCACACCTCCACCCATTGAGAAGCCCACCACCATCCCCCCAGCTATCTCGTCCCCTATCCCCTCAAGGATGGCCTGGGCGTAGTCCTCAACCCTCCCAAGGGCCTTCCCCCCACTCTTACCGTGGCCCGGAAGGTCTACGGCCAGAAACCTGAACCCCGGTAAGGGTTTCCGGAGGAGAGGGTGCCAGATGCGGTGGTCCCCAGCTACGCCGTGTATGAGAAGGACGGGAACGCCCTCTCCCTTCGTCAGGACGAACATCAGTCCGGTCGTCCGTACTTGGAGTACCTGTTCCGCAGGTATATGGCCAGAAAGTTGAGGGAGAAGGTTAGAAATAGGAGGACGACTATGGCGGCGGCGGCGTTGGTGGCGAACTCCTTCTGGGGACGGGAGACCCAGTTGAAGATCTGGATGGGCAGGACGGTGAAGGGGTCAAATATGCTCTCCGGTATGAAGGCGACGAAGGTCAAGGCCCCCACCATCACCAAGGGGGCGGTCTCACCGAGGGCGCGGGACATAGCAAGGATGGTACCCGTCAGTATTCCGGGCATGGCCGCCGGTATCACCTGGTAGAGGACGGTCTGGTACTTGGAGGCCCCAAGGGCGTAGGCCGCCTCTCGGATGGTGTATGGCACGTTCCTTATTGCCTCACGGGAGGCTATCACTATCATAGGAAGGACGAGGAGGGCGAGGATCAGGGCGCCGGAGATTATGCTCTTTCCGAGGTGCATTGCCCTCACGAACAGCTCCAAACCGAGGATGCCGTAGATTATGGAGGGGACGCCGGCGAGGTTGGCGATGTTTATCTCCAGAAGCTCCGTGAAGAGGTTCTTTGGAGCGTACTCCTCCAGATACACGGCCGTGGCGACGCCGAGGGGGAAGGAGATTAAGGCGGTAAGGATGCCTATCCAGATAGAGCCGACGAGGGCGGGGAGTATCCCGGCGTGTTCCGGGTGGCGGGAGGGGTAGGAGGTCAGGAACTTTATATTCAGACGGGGGAGGGCGTCCATAAAGACGTCGGCCACCAAAGTAAAGAGGACGGCCAAGGCAAAGAAGGTTAGAAAGAAACCGAGGGCTACGATGAGCCTATCCCTCCAGGTCCGCAAGGGGCTATTATAACCTCGTCAGCTCCGCCCCCCTGTAGTAGTGGGCGAGGATATCCCGGTAGCCGTACCCCCGTTTGGCCATCCCTATCGCCCCCATCTGGCACATTCCCACGCCGTGGCCCCACCCCATACCCCTCAACCTGATTAGGTCCCCCTCTACGTCTATGGCGAAGGCGGAGGACGGTAGGAAGGGCCTCCCTAGAAGTTCCCTTATCCTGTACTCTCCGGCCACCTCCACCTCCCCTCTGTCCCCAACTATCCGCATCTCGTATATTCTCCCCGACCTCCCCCTCTTCAGGGGTACGATGGCCAGTACCTTCCCCACACCGAGGCCCTTCATTTTCTCCGTCAGCTCCTCCCCCGTGTAGGTCTCCTCCCAGCGGTAGAGGTTCTCTATGCCGGGGAATGAAACGTTGCAGAAGGATTCTTTAACCGGGTAGAACTTGAGAAAACCCTCTTCGGTTGAGGCGTCGCTCCCGTCCTCCTCCTCCCAGTCCCGGAAGGATGGGGAGTAGGGCCTGTCCCCCTCCCCCCAGACGACGGAGAAGGTCTCCGTTATGCCGCCACAGGCCTTGGAGTACCGGGCCTCTATGGGTTCCCCGTCGTAGAGCAGTACCTCACCGGCCGTACCCTCGGCGGCCTCAACCGCCCTATCGCTCGTTATATGTAGGCCCCTGAAGACCTGACAGTGGTCCTCGGAGCATACGTCAAAAGGCTCGTTCGGGTGGTGCTTGCCCGCCGTACGGAAGAGGTTGGTACGGGCGGCTACGGCCTGGGCCTTTAGGGCCTCAAGGGGGGCCTCCGGGTGCATCTCGGAGGAGGCGACGGCGGCTATGTAGGTCTCAAGGGGCATTCCCACCACCACCCTGACACCCTTCCCCCAACCGTAGATGGCGAACTTCCCCTCGTAGGCCGCCCTCTCCCTCCTCTCCCAGTGGAACCC
>WGAN01000015.1 GCA_015494805.1 Caldifarciminota bacterium | reverse complement strand
TGGGCCGCAGCGAGGAACTCTCCCACGTCCCAGAATGCGGTTGTTGGCGCCGTAGTCTTGAAGTAAATCAGGGATACGAAAAGGAATACGGCTATCGCCAGATACCACTTCAACTTCCCGTTGCTCATAGGCGGGTATTGTACGGCCGGGGGGAACGGAATGCTTACGGCCCCCCTAACGGGCGGGGTACGGACCTCTCGCCTGCGGTCGGGTAGGGGAGGAATTGTGAGAAAAGTTAAATTTGATTAAAATCTGGTTAGAAATTTAAATATTACACCAAAGGAGTGAGGATTGTCCTGCAGCCTTATCAAACATAAGAATTTGAAGATGGACTTTCAGTTTATGAAAATGGTTCTTTACGTTTCTTAAATAGGGATTAGTAGTTTCTTAAAGGATGAGTTTCAGATTTTGAAAGTGCTTCGTCTTCCGTCAAACGGCAAGAAAAACTTCAGATGGTGGATAAAGATCCATCTATCGGATAAATACCAAAATTTAGTATCAACCCCCAAATTATCACAATTTGCACGTAAAAATTGAAATAAAATCTAACAAAATTCTAATTCACGAACAGAGGACCGTATCGCTTCTGCTGTATCCTAATCCACCGATGGCCACCTGTTCCCAAGAGCCGTAGATGAAGGGGCTTGCCGGTATCGCATACGGGAAAGGGTTGCAACCCGACTTTACGCCGATGGTTCCTCGGAGGTGGGCATCGCTCCGCTTTCTGGCTTGATCCATCGGCGGTCTGATACTTCTCCCATCCGTACCTTCAAAAACCGAAAGCTAGGCTTTAAGAAACCGAAATTCATCCTTCAATAAATCGCAAATAGTGCTTTAAGATTCTTGAACTCCCCATTAACGAATTTTGAACGACGGCAAATGATACGGCTCATACGATACGGGAAGTTTCGCATTGACGTCCATCGGGAAACTTTTGAACACCTTATCAGATGTAGGGATCGCCCACCCGTTCCCTTCAAGAACCGTAAATCACGCCTCAACATCACGCCCAAACCTGAACGCTGGGGACTCCAGGTACGGGTATCCCCTCACTCCCACTCTATCGTCCCCGGAGGCTTGGAGGTTATATCGTAGACCACCCGGTTTATCCCCGGAACCTCCCCGGTTATCCTCTCGCTTATGCGGGCGAGTAGGTCGTAGGGGACCCGGCTCCAGTCGGCCGTCATTCCGTCCAGACTCTCCACTATCCTTACGGCTATCACCTCCCCCTCCGTCCTGTAATCCCCTTGGACACCCACCGTCCTGACAGGGACGAGTACGGCGAAGGCCTGCCAGACCTTCTCGTACACCCCGGCCGCCCTGACCTCCTCCTCAACTATCCTGTCGGCGAGGCGCACCCTCTCCAACCTCTCCTCCGTTATCTCCCCGATTATCCTAACGGCGAGGCCTGGACCGGGGAAGGGGTGGCGGGTTATCACCTCCTCCGGCAGCCCCATCACCCTGCCTATCGCCCTCACCTCGTCCTTGAAGAGGTAGCGGAAGGGTTCCAAAAGATCAAATCCGAGGTCCTCCGGGAGTCCCCCGACGTTGTGATGGGTCTTTATGGTGGCCGAGGGTCCAACGACGGAGACGGACTCTATGACGTCGGGGTAGAGGGTACCCTGGGCCAGGAACCTCGGCCTCGGCTCCAGACTCCGGGCGAACTCCTCAAACACCTCAACGAAGAGCCTCCCTATTACCTTCCTCTTCTCCTCCGGATGGGTGACCCCCCGCAGGGCGTTCAGGAATCTGTCCTTCGCATCTATGACGACGACCTTGGGGAACAGCCTCTCAACCCTCTCCCTCTCGCCCCAGCGTAGGAGTCCGGTATCAACGAACACGAAGACCGTCTGGCCGGGTACGGCCTCCTCAAGGAGGTAGCCGAGGACGGTGGAGTCTACGCCTCCGGATAGGGCGAGGAGTACCCTGTCCTTCCCCACCCTCTCCCGTATCTCCCGCTTTAGGTACTCAACTACGTTCCTCGGTGTCCACTCCCTCTCAAGGCCGGCGAAACGGGCGAAGTTCCAGAGGATGTCCGTCCCGTACTCCGTGTGGGCCACCTCCGGGTGGAACTGGACTCCAAAGGTACCCCTTTCGGGGTGGAAGATGGCGGCGTAGGGGGAGCCTTCGGTTTCGGCGAGGGGACGGAAGCCGGGGGGTAGCACCTCAACCCTGTCGCCGTGGCTCATCCAGACCCTGAAGCTCTTGGGCAACCCTTTGAAGAGGTGGTCCTCAAACAGGACCCGCAGTTCCGCCGGGCCGTACTCCCTCCTCTCGGACGGGGCCACCTTACCGCCTAAGAGATGGGTTATGACCTGTAGGCCATAGCATATGCCGAGGACGGGGACGCCCGAACTTAGGACCTCCTCCCGCGGTAGGGGTGCATCCGGGGCATACACGCTGGAGGGACCACCGGATAGGACCACAGCGCCGGCGTCCGGGGGTAGTGGGGCGTTGTAAGGGAGTATCTCACTGTAATAACCCAGCTCCCTGAAGCGACGGGCTATCAACTGCGTGTACTGGGAGCCGAAATCGTAGATTACGACCTTCCGCACGGTGTATTTTAAACCGGAGTCCTCCACCTCTTCCCCCGTAGAATCCCGTCCTATGCGCAGACGTGTGATAATAATGGGAGCAGCAGGCAGGGACTTCCACAACTTCAACCTCTTCTTCCGCAACAACCCCGACTACGAGGTGGTGGCCTTCACGGCCACGCAGATACCCGACATTGAGGGGAGGAGGTACCCGCCGGAGCTGGCGGGGGAGCTTTACC